>JAHXHF010000177.1 GCA_025656895.1 gamma proteobacterium symbiont of Bathyaustriella thionipta | reverse complement strand
TTTATAAGTTATTTCTATCGGTAGCATGAGCATGCTTATGAATGGTTTTTGCCAAACAAGATTCTTAAAAAAACAGTGAAACTTCAGTTGCGAAACAATGCCGTTGCATTGTCTGGTTCGTGATAAAGACAAGGCCGGAATAGATGCTTACATTAAAAGTGGCAGGGATCTGGAGCTGAAAGACAACTGGGGCAGAAGCGCATTATTTTGGGCTTTGTGGCATCAGCAATATGATATGTTTTATGACCTTCTGGACGCCAAATCTGATCCCGATACAGTGGATGAAAATGGTATTTCCCTGTTTTACCAGGCTGTTGTCCTGGGCAAGTACGCGGTTGCAAAAAGGATACTGGAAAGTGGTGCGGATATTGATGCACTCAATGGTAAAAGCTATCCGCAAACAGCGCTGCATTATTGTGTTCTGCAAAACAACAGCGAGTGTGTTCGCTTTCTGCTTGAGCAGGGAGCCAATCCCTATCTTGAAGATTCATTCGGCTACAACGTGTTTGAGCGGGTGAGGCTGCATGATCATATTGATAAAGCCATAGGAAAACTACTGAAAAAAAATACTGTTGACTGATGAGCCGGCTCATTTTGAACCCGATGTGCTTGTCCTGGGATTAAAAGCACTTCAGTGGACGATTTCTGTAACACCGCCTCGCCGGGCATCACCTGCACCGCTGTAGTTTTCGCCATCCTGTAGCACGGTATGCACGCCACCAAAGAACAGGTTAGCTTCATTCCAGACCGTATGTTGTGGATAGGCGGTTTGAAGTGCTTCGACCTGTTTTGTGTCGAAACCACCTTCAATGCTCAGATGCTCACCTTCCAGATGCAGACGCGCTGCGGCGACCGCTTCTTTTACCGGTATGTCGAAATCAAGCAGGTTGCTGATAACCTGTAGCAGGGCGCTGCGAATACGGTTTGAGCCACCCGAGCCTGTGGCGATGCGGCGTCCGTCTTTCAACAAAATAACAGTGGGCGCCATCATGGAGGTCATGCGGGTATCGGCTGGCCAGTGATGAAAACCACCCGGATTGATGTCTTCCTCGCCAAGCATATTATTCAACATGATACCGGTGCCGGCAATCAAATGGCCGCAGCCTTCGCCGTTGCTGATGGTCATGCTGGCCATATTGCCTGCGTTATCGATGATACTGATGTGAGTGGTGCCCCGATAACTTTTTGCCCGCTGGCGTATTTGCCGGCGGTATTGTTGCAGAAAACCGCTATTGAGTAATTGTGCGGCATCGGCATGAGCCGCGCCATCCAGCTGCGCAATGCGTGCCTCTGTGGTCAATGCCATAACATCCGTGAGCAGGCTTAGGTGCTCTTTCGAAGCGAATCGGTATGCGCTGAGATCGGTTTGAGACAGCAGATCAAGCGCGAAAGCAATCAACAGGCCTCCGGAGGAGGGTGGCGGGTTTGTAAAAATTCGGGCTTCACGGTAGTTCAGTTGCAGTGGCTGGCGTTTGATCACCCGGTATTGGCTCAGATCACTGTACTGCAAACAGCCCCCTTCTTCACGACTGATGCGATCCATCTGTTGCGCGATTTCGCCCTGATAAAACAAGGCTTCACCTTCTCTTGCCAAAGCTTCCATGAAGTCGGCTTGCTGGCTTTGTTTAAGCAGCTGTCCCCTGTTGATGATGCGCCCGGGATGGAGCGGGTCAGCATAGATATTGCGAGCTTGCGGCGTAGCCATATAAATGGGCTGCACAATATCAAAAATTGATGCCTGAAAATCATTCATAATGACGCCATCGTGTGCCAGTTCCACGGCCGGTTCCAGCAGCCGTTGCATGGGCAGGGTGCAGCGTTCACGATGAATTTTGAACAAGCCGGCTACACAACCGGGCGTGGCAACCGAGCCTAGCCCGATATGGAACTGCTGTTGAGCCGTTCCGAAATCGGCCATGATGGGGTGGAAATCCAGCTCACTGACAGGGCGTTTGCATTGCGGTGTCTGGGTAAAAAAATCATAGATTTCTGAGCTTCCGTCATGAGCCTGTGCCATGAGAAAACCGCCGCCGGCCAGTGAACAGAGTACCGGTTCAACAACGCAGGCAGCAAAATGCGCGGCAACCACCGTATCGAAAGCATTGCCGCCTTCACGCAGTATGGCTTCTGCCGCGCCTGCGGTGGCAGGGTGTCCGGCCGCAATAACTCCTCTGGCTGGCTTATGCTTCTGAGACAAGGTTTTCTGAATCCTCCTGTTGATTTTCAGGGCACCTCTATTAATCCGTGGACAAGCACATTGAGTTCAGAATGAGCTATCTCGGCGCCCCGAAGAAAATGCCCTGCAAAAGATGATACCCGCAGGTGCTTAAATTGATACTTTTTTAATTTCGATTTTTACCCGGCTGCATTTGGCTACTATGACGGATAGTTCCAATTAAAAGAAGGAGAAAGCCATGGATTATGTTGTGTATGTCTTGATGAGTGTTTTTCTGATTGTAGGCGTGTATCAGTTTTATTTCTGGACACAAAATCATTCGAGCAAAGATGCCAGAAGTCTGGAAATTCCTCTGGATAGAAAGTTTAACCTGAAAGCCGGGTGGGTGTGGGTCTATAGCGGGCTGTATTATCCGGTGATTGTCGCCATTATTTTTACTATTGGCGATATGCGAACCTTCAATTACACTTCCATGAGTTATTTTCTATTGCTGTTTATGCAGATGTTTTTCTTTCATTTTTATCCGGTGGCAACACCGGCTCATTGGCGGCAGGAAATACAGGGAGACCGCTATTCAGTGGCCATGCTGAAACTGGTGCATCATTTCGATAAACCCAGCAACTGCTTTCCCAGCATGCATGTCAGTGTGGCTACCTTGACTGCCCTGCACTTAATGGCGAATGCTCCCGGCCTGGGCCTGTGGCCGCTGTTGTTTCCTGTGTTGATTGGTTTCAGTGCACTTTATACCAAGCAGCATTACATAATGGATTTATTGCCGGGTGCGATATTGGGCTGGGTGGCTTTTCTGGTCTTCAATATGACCTATGTGCCGTTAGGCTGAAACCCACAATCCTGTCTGCAAAAAGCTTTCCTGCAGACGGGATTTAATATCATCGACAGCCCCGCCCGGATAAGCCTGGGCACCTTCAAAACCCCACACAACCCCCGGCCAGCAAACATCCGATTGATAGCGGGCAATGATGTGCAAGTGTAATTGTGGCACCACATTACCAATGGTGGCGATATTCAGCTTGTCGGGCACATAGCCGCTTTCCACAAAAGTGGATACCTGTCTGGCAGCGCTCCACAAGGCCGCCTGTTGCTCCTGATCAAGCTGGAAAATTTCTCCAACATTGACTTTCGGCACCAGAATAAACCACGGAAAGCGGACATCATCACGCAGTAATAAAATCTGCTGGTTCAGTTCGCCCAGCCGGTGGCAGTCGGCTTCCAGTTGTGCATGCAATATAAATGAATCATTCATGGTCAATCAGTTTAGCTCAAACCAAGCCCGATGTGGACGCCTGCGTGTTTGCTTGAATAGAGGTGCCCCTAAGTCTGTATAATCGCCACACATGAATTTTAGTGGCAGGGAATAAAATGGCCTGGGTGTATTTGTTGGTTGCGGGTGTTTTTGAGTGGGGCTGGCCGATTGGACTGAAGCTGGGCTGGACCGAGCAGGGCACGCATTATGGCTGGATTGGCTTTGCGCTGTTTTGCATCGCCGCCAGTGGTACCTTGCTACTTTTTGCACAGAAAACCATTCCGATGGGAACCGCTTATGCCGTGTGGACAGGCATAGGTGCTGTAGGTGCTTTTGTGATCGGTATTTTATTTTTCAATGAAGCGGCCACACTGGCACGTTGTTTTTTTTGTGGCCCTCATCGTGGCCGGTATTGTCGGTCTGAAATTTTCCAGTGGGCATTGAAAACGTGGTGTTAAAACCTCCTGTTTATTCTTTCTCATGTCCCTGTTGCGCGGAGAATTATTGATGAAAGCGGATAAGGCTGCCGCCATTTTTCGCATGTCTTTTATGCAGGGTGTTTTACCCGTAGATGCCTCACGCATCCCGGCTGAGTTAATTGCCGGTCTGACGCTGGCCGCGCTGGCCATTCCCGAGGTTATGGGCTACACGAGGATTGCCGGAGTGCCTGTGGTGCTGGGTTTATATACCCTGTTGATTCCAATGACCCTGTTTGCCCTGTTCGGCTCATCCCGTCATCTGGTGGTGGGTGCTGATTCGGCTACGGCGGCCATAATGGCGGCCGGACTGGTTGGCATGGCGGCGGTAAACTCGGATCAATACATTGCGCTGGCGGCGGTACTGGCTTTTATGTCGGCGGGTTTTTTGCTGCTGGCAAGGATTATTGGCCTGGGCTTTATGGCCGATTTTCTATCCCGCACCGTATTGATCGGTTTCCTGACCGGTGTGGGTATTCAAGTGGCCAGTGGCCAGATTGCCGGTATGCTGGGGCTTGAAGGAGGCGGCCACAGTATTCTGCAAAAGCTGTGGTATGACGTGCAGCACTTGCCGCAGTTTAACGGCTACGCTTTGCTGGTGGCGCTGACTGTGTTGCTGATCATCATTGGCTCAAAAAGAATTTCCAGGCGAATTCCAGGGCCGTTGATTGCAGTAATCGGCGCTATTGTACTGAGCTGGATGTTGCACATGGATGGCTATGTGAAAGTACTGGGTACGGTGCCCGGTGGTCTGCCGCATATCGGTCTGCCACGGGTGGACTGGAGTCTGTCCCTGATCAGTGAACTGCTTCCGATAGCCTTTGCCATGTTCATCGTTATCCTGGCACAGAGTGCGGCAACCTCGCGTGCCTATGCGGCTCGCTATAATGAACGTTTCAGTGAGAATACCGACCTCATCGGCCTGGGGCTGGCCAATCTGGGAGCCGGCCTGTCGGGTACTTTTGTGGTTAACGGCAGTCCGACCAAGACGCAGATGATTGATGGAGCCGGGGGTCGCAGCCAGCTGTCACTGCTGTTCAGTGCCGCTATTGTGCTACTGGTGTTGCTGTTTTTGACCGGCCCCCTGAGCTATCTGCCCGAGGCGGTATTGTCAGCGGTGGTGTTTCTGATTGGCATAGAGCTGATCGATATGGCCGGCCTGAAGCGAGTCTATGAGCAACGTCGTTCCGAGTTCTGGGTGGCTTTGATTACGGCTGTGATGGTGGTGGCAGTCGGCGTTGAACAGGGCATTATCCTGGCTATTATATTGTCGTTGATCGACCATACGCGGCGTGGTTATCGTCCCAGGAATGCGTTATTGAAACGCAGCAACTCCGGCTCCTGGCGCACTCATCCGGTAGATAGTGGCGTTGAAGCAGAGCCCGGCCTGGCCATCTATCGCTTCACCCACAGTCTGTACTATGCCAATGCCGGGCTACTGGCCGCAGAGGTTACCGCACTGGCCAGGCAGGCTGATCCGGCCTTACAATGGTTATGTATTGATGCTTCGGCCGTGGATGATGTTGATTATTCCGCAGCCGAGACATTGCGCTCGTTATTCGAGATATTAAAGGACAGAGGCATCCATCTGGTTGTAGCCGGGGTGATGGACGACGTGCGCGAAGTGGGCCGCTATCATCTCAGGGAATTGTTTGGTGAAGATGCCTTTTACGATACGCTTGACGATATGCTGAAAGCGTATCGGCAGGCCACTGGCTCAGTGACCTGAGTATGCGCTGTAATAATACCCGAATCCGCTCTGAAGATACGGATTCAGGATGACAGGTTCAGGATTCGGCTATGACCGGAGAAGTGGCTCCCCGACTGGCGTGTTGCGGTGACAGAAACCAGCCCAGTTTTTCTCTCAGTTGCACTACTTCACCAACAATAATCAGTGTAGGCGGCCTGGGTTTTTCCCGTTCAACAATGGCCGGCATGGTGGCCAGGGTTCCGCTGTAGACTTTTTGCATCTGGGTGGTGCCCTGCTCAATCAATGCAATGGGCATATCGGCTGAAACACCCTGTTTTTGCAGGTTCTCGCAAATAACCGGCAGGCCCACCAGCCCCATGTAAAAGACCACGGTTTGATGCGGTTGTGCCAGTTGCTGCCAGTTCAGGTTCATGCTGCCATCTTTCAAATGGCCGGTTACAAAGGTAACCGACTGGGCATAATCACGGTGAGTGAGCGGTATGCCGGCATAGGAAGCACAGCCAGAGGCGGCGGTAATGCCGGGCACAACCTGAAAGGGTACGCTTTGTTCCGCCAGGGTATCAATTTCTTCTCCACCACGACCAAAGATGAAAGGATCACCGCCTTTCAGACGCAACACACGATGGCCTTTCAGAGCCAGATCAGCCAGAGTTTGATTGATTTCCTCCTGCCTCATGGTGTGCTTGTCACGTTCCTTGCCAACATAGATACGCCGTGCATCGGCACGGGTCAATTCAAGAATACTGGCCGCCACCAGACGGTCATAGACCACCACATCGGCCTGTTGCATAAGGCGCAAGGCACGGAAGGTAAGCAAGTCCGGGTCACCGGGGCCGGCACCTACCAGATAAACCTCGCCCATGCCATCATCGCTTTGCTGCAGCGCCTGTTCCATAGCGGCATCGGCCTGGTCATTACGGCCGGTAAATACATATTCCGCGACACCACCCTGCAAAACCCGGTACCAGAATTTTTGCCGTTGCTGGCTGTTGGCAAAAGTCTTTTTCACTGTATTGCGATAACGCCGGGCCAGATCAGCCAGCTGTCCATAAGCATGCGGGATGAGTGATTCCAGTCGGGCACGCAGCAGACGCGCCAGTACGGGGGACGCGCCACCGGTTGAAACCGTAACCAGGATGGGTGAGCGGTCTATGATGGCGGGCATAACAAAACTGCACAGATCAGGCTGATCCACCACATTCACCGGAATACGCCGTTCACGCGCGGCCGCCGCCACCTGACGGTTGACCGGTTCACTGTTGGTGGCCGCAATGGCCAGACAGCAGTCATCCAGATCAGAGTCAATAAACTGGCGGGGTTCCACCTGAATATGCTGGGCTGCGGCGTGTTTTTTCAAGGTATCCGACAATTGCGGCGAAATCAGGCGTACCCGCGCGCCGGCTGATAACAGACTGGCGGTTTTACGCGTGGCTATTTTGCCACCGCCGACTACAACACAATGTTTGTTGCGAATATCCAGGTTGATGGGGAAGAAGTCCATAGTTTTTTAGTTCTCAAAAGCGCTGTTGCCGCTGGAGCTGTACAGCTTGAAAAAATAAGTGAAAAATAATATACTAATTTGCTAGGTTATTCCATGATTTTGGAGGTATTTTTGAATCATGATAAAGGAAATTGACGCACAACAACTGGCTGAGCGGATGGAAGAATCCGACGATATCCTTGTGCTTGATATTCGCAGTGATATGGAAGTGGCTCAAGGTTGCCTTCCACAGGCTCAACATCTTCCTATGCATTTGATTCCATTAAAAATCCAGGATCCTCCCAAAGATAAGGAAGTAATACTTTACTGCCGCAGTGGCGCGCGTTCGTATCATGCCTGTTCCTATCTGGCGCAGCAGGGTTATGACAATGCAGTGAACCTGCGGGGTGGCATTATTGCCTGGGCCCGCAGTGGTCTGGAGCTGGTTTCCGCCCCGGCAAAAGCCGGATAAAGAGCCGTAAAAAGCATCCTGAAAACAGTGTTCAACTTGCGTTTGAGCTCAAAGTAGCATATAAGTAAACGTTCATGCTACGAGAAATTAACTTTTAACCAACCTACTGGAGGTTTATAACATGGCCGATCAAGAACTTGATGCAAGTGGACTGAACTGCCCTCTCCCTATCCTGCGCGCAAAAAAGGCACTGGGTGGAATGGAAGCGGGTCAGATATTACATATCATCGCAACCGATCCCGGTTCAGTAAAAGATTTCGAAGCTTTTGCCAAGCAAACCGGAAATGAACTGATTTCATCCGGCGAAGAAGGCGGAAAATTCGTTTTTGATATTAAAAAATCCTGATCTTTTAAAATCCAGGAACAGATTAACCTTAAAAATTGTACAAGTGAGGAGAAAAACCTGATGTCAGATGAGAAAAAGTTGGCCATTATCGCCACCAAAGGTTCCCTGGACTGGGCCTATCCGCCCTTCATTCTGGCGTCTACGGCAGCAGCACTCGGGTATGAAACCCAGATTTTCTTTACATTCTATGGACTGCAGTTGCTCCGCAAACGCCTGGCTCTTGAAGTAACCCCTCTGGGTAACCCCGGCATGCCCATGCCTATGGGAATGGACAAATGGTTTCCGGTTCTGGGTACCACCCTGCCGGGTATGCAGGCCATGATGACCATGATGATGAAGAAAAAAATGGCCGACAAAGGTGTTGCCAGTATTGATGATCTGCGCTCCCTGTGTCTGGAAGCCGAAGTAAAATTCGTCGCCTGTCAGATGACGGTTGATCTGTTCGATATGGATACAGCTGATTTCATCTCGGATGTTGAATACGGTGGTGCGGCAACCTTCTTTGAATTTGCCGGCGAAACCGATATCTGCCTGTACATCTAAGCAGTCTTCGTCCTCAGAATGAAAAGGGCGCCTTAGGGCGCCTTTTTTATTGCCTACATCCCTGTAGGCAACCCTGCGGGTTCGCTGTGCTCGTAAAAAATGGCTTCCGGCCAGCTTTTTTGCTTAGCCTGTTTCATGCCTGTGTGTAATCAGCCTATAATTCGCTTTTACCGTTGCAATCAGGATGTTCCTATGAAAAGCATTAAAGTTGGCTTGTTTGTGTTTGCTTTGGTGGTGTTGTCTGCCTGTGTCACCATCAACGTTTATTTTCCGGCTGCGCAGGCCGAGGCGGTGGCCGATCGTATTGCATCGGACGTGTTAAAAGGTGTAGAGCCTGCGGAACCGCTAGAGCAGCAGCCGCAGTCCTTTGTTCCAGCTCAGGGCAACAGCCTGTTTGCGGTTGTGCTGGATTGGGTGATACCCAGCGCTCAGGCCGCGCAACCTTCTTTTACTGCCAATACACCGGAGGTACGCCGTTTACAGGCGGCCATGGCGCAGCGTGTGTCACGTCTGAAGCCCTTTTATCAGTCCGGCGCTATTGGTTTTAGCAATAATGCACTGCTGGGAATGCGTGATAAAAAAGCCGTATCCCTGAAACAGCGCTCGCAATTAAAACAATTACTGAATGCGGAAAATGCGGACCGCAATGCCCTGTATCGTGAAATTGCTCGGGCTAATGGTCACCCGGAGTGGGAGGCCGAGATACGTGCCACCTTCAGCAAAAGCTGGGTAGATGCCGCACCACGCGGTTGGTGGTATCAGAAATCAAACGGTAGCTGGGTCAAGAAATAAAATATGAGTAAGCGCAGAAGACGTAGCCGTTCGCTACCAAAGGAGCCGCAAGAGGCAGAAATCAGCTCACTGGATCATAGCTGCCGGGGTGTCACCCGAATTGATGGTAAAACCGTTTTTGTTGCGGCGGCTTTGCCGGGTGAGCGGGTTCTTTTTCGCTATACCGGGCGGCGGAAAACCTGGGATGAAGGCGTTGCTATAGAAGTATTGCAGGCTTCACCGGATCGGGTAGAGCCGGGATGCGAGCATTTTGGTCTGTGCGGTGGTTGCAGTACACAGCACATGAGCCCACGGGCACAGATTGCAGCCAAGCAGCAGATATTGCTGGATAATCTACAGCATATTGGCAAGCTTGAGCTTGAGTCGGAAACGGTACTGCCGCCCCTGCAGGCGGGTACGGGTTGGGGCTATCGTGATAAAGCGCGTCTGGGCGTGCGTTATGTGCACAAAAAAGAGCGCGTTCTGGTGGGTTTCCGTGAGCGTGGCAATAGTTATATTGCCGACCTGAAAAGTTGCCCGGTGCTGAATCCGTAAGTGGGAACACGCTTGCCGCAGATTGCTCACTTGATTGAACAACTTTCCATCCGTGAACAGGTGCCGCAAATTGAATTTGCCGCTGATGGTGAAAAGGAAGTTTTTGTTTTTCGTATTCTGCAGGAACCCACATCGGCCGATTTGCAGCTTCTGGCTGATTTTGAAAGCCAGAGTGGTATTCATGTTTACCTGCAACCGGGCAATGCGGAAAGTCTTTATCCACTACATGATCCGGTAGAACTGGCCTATAAACTGCCGGATTATGATCTGAGCATCGCTTTTCAGCCTTCAGATTTCACTCAGGTGAATGCTGAACTGAACCGCTCCATGCTGAAGCTGGCAATGCAACTTTTGCAGCCGGATGAAAATGATCAGGTTCTGGACTTATTCTGTGGCCTGGGTAATTTTACCCTGCCCATAGCCCGTTTTGCGGCATCGGTTACCGGGGTGGAAGGGGATGCGGATCTGGTAGCGCGTGCGCGCGCCAATGCGCAAGCCAACGGTCTGGATAATGTCTGCTATTACACCGCCAATCTGTATGAAACGCTGGATAATGAACCCTGGCTGAAGCAGAGCTACAACAAAGCCTTACTGGACCCACCGCGTAGTGGTGCAAAAGAAATTCTGCCCCTGTTGCCGAAACTGGGTGTACAGCGAATTGTGTATGTATCCTGTTATCCGGGAACATTGGCGCGAGACGCCGGAATTCTGGTCAATGAACTGGGTTATCGTCTGCTCAAGGTCGGAGTCATGGACATGTTTCCGCATACGGCGCATGTAGAATCCATCGCCCTTTTTGAAAAAAAATAAGCCGCCAGGCGCATGGCTATTGAAATAGAACGCAAGTTTTTGCTGCTGAATGACCACTGGAAAGCGGCTGTTTACCGGCAAAGCCAAATGATTCAGGGTTATCTGACACCGGCCGAGAATGTCTCCCTGCGGGTACGCATCAGTGATGATCAGGCCTGGCTGAATCTTAAAAGCGTAGAGTGGGGGCTGTCCCGGCAGGAATATGAATACCCCATCCCCTTGCAGGACGCGCAGGACATGCTGGACAAACTGCTGCTGGGTAGCCTGATTGAGAAAACCCGCTATCAGGTTCGGTACGCAGGCTATACCTGGGAGATTGATGTATTCGAAGGTGCCAACAAAGGCCTGGTAGTAGCCGAAATCGAATTACCCGCTGAAGACAGCGTTTTTGAAAAACCCGACTGGCTGGGAGAAGAAGTCAGTCATGATGTACGCTATTTTAATGTAAACCTGGTGAGCCATCCCTGGAAAGAGTGGAAGAAGTGATGTCTGCAAAACAGACTGTTGAGAGATAAAATGAATTCATTTGGTTGTCAATCGGATTTGACCTTGTTGCTTTTTATTTCAGAGTATTCCTGAAATATGCCAGTATATTCAAGACAGATAGCGTTTTTTGTATGGTATTTAATACCTTTTGGAATTTCGGAAAGAGTGTAAATCAAATTTTGATGGTAGGATGTTAGAGTGTTAGATAGCAGACTGTCTAGTGCTGTATTATCCTGTTGCAGTCTAGTAAAATGTTAAGCACAATATGCATACAATCCGATATTCATCATCTAGGCAAGAAGTATGGCGCTGGTACTGGCGATCTTGGGCTAAGCCCGATGGTTTATGGCTTTATCATTTAATTATATCTGTTTCATGTGCGGTCGCATATACAGTAATAAATATATCTGACGGATTTAGTTTTACTGATTTTATTAAATTCGCCATTTTGTCATTTCTTGCCTGTTTAGTGCTATTTCCTCTTTGGTCGCAAATAATGTTTAAGCCAGCTTTACGAACTCTATCAATAAGTGTCAATGGATTGGAGACGTCCATTGGAAAACAATCTGGAAAAAGATCGTGGGCCCAAATAAAAGAAATTGAATCTATTGGAAGTGAAATAGTCATCAAGGGAACTAATAACAATGCCTTTATCATACCTATGAGAGCATTTAATGATGAAGCGGAGAGGCAAGAGTTTTTGCATTCTGCGCAAACTTGGAATATGAATTCGGCGTGCTTAACTAATAGCTCCAGCGGACGCGCCAAAGGCGCGCACCGCTGAGCATGGCGTTATGCCCAATAAATACACGTATTCCCAAGCGTCGCACAAATGAACAAGCTATGGAGATGGACTTTTAAGGAACCCACTGCTCCAAAGAAAATACTTCAAGTTATTCTATGGTGGGAATTGCGCCGTATACCTTATAATATATTGATAGGGATAGCTGGAACTATAGGGTTAGCATTATTTTACTATTTTGCAAATGCTTCTGGAGCAATAAAACCCGGAGAGGATTTGGTTGAACCCTTGCTCATTGCTATATCTCCGATATTGGTCAATTTGGCGTATACGGGAGGTTGGATTAGTGAAATTATATTGCTCAAATTGTGGGGCGAAAACGCAACAAACATTGCTCCGATTCTCCTAAAGCTTGGCATTACAATTTCAGTTGTCGCAGTACTATTTCCGGCAATAATCTGCGGAATAATATTGCTAGCAAACCAGCTAGGAATCACTTTAATTAATGGGAAATGAGGTCTGGAAGTGGGGTCACAATGGAAGTGTGGAAGTGGGGTCAGGTCTTGCCTTTTGCCTAACTGCAATGTTAGTCCGGGCTGATGGCAAGACCTAACCACCTTTGGTTCTTTTTTGGTTCTAATTCCTGCCTTCATTGATTCACTGACCTGCTTTCATATGATTTTGTTTACCAGGAATTCTGAAAACTCTCTCGAAATGCGTTTATCGCTTTCAACCCTTTTCCAAAAATCACGTGCCGCATTTTTCGCCAGAGACACCTTGTCTTCATCAAGGCCTTCTACGTTGGTTTCAGGCACTACAAAGGTAAACGGAGTTACTTCACCGGTACTTTTAGGTGCGAATCCCATAGAACACATGTCATACGCAGGCAGCAATCTAAACACACCTCCATCTATACCCATACTTAAATTTCCTAAATGCATGTCTGTATTGTTAATTAGTTGACCAAAAAGCCATAATACTTTTGCATCAAAATGATGAAAATGCCCGAGCAAACCCAGTTTAAATAGACCATCTATCACTTGTGGCCAGCTTCCTCCAGAACCCAGAAATTCAGCATCAATAGATTGCAGAGATATCATTGAGCTTCGCCCAAACTCACCTGAACGATCAAAACGAATTGATTCCAAAAACAAGCGTCCGTCCTCTTCAAACAGGTCAGTTTCTGCTGCTGAAAGACCATGCTCATTCAACACGTGTGAGGCATGGTATTCTGTTATTAATATATCTCGCCATCGGCGTGTAACATCGTTATCACCTCTAGGTGAAAACTTGACAATTACATGTGCAGAACGCTCATGGCTATATGCCGTAAATTTCGGATGCTCACCTCCGGCTGAGGAACCTCCTGCCTCTCCTTCCATTGCGGCATTAGCAAGCTTTGGGTATTCCTCTCTTGTCGTACTGACCGGTCTATGTCTTCTGCGAAAACGTCTTGATTGCCAAATTTAAAGTTACCAGGTAAATCATCACC
>JAHXHF010000375.1 GCA_025656895.1 gamma proteobacterium symbiont of Bathyaustriella thionipta | reverse complement strand
AACACGTACCGGGCATAGCGCCGCGAACCTTGCCATTATTCGGCATATCGCTTTGAACCTGATAAAAAAGGAGACAACATCAAAAGTGGGAATCAAAACAAAACGTCTAAAAGCAGGCTGGGATAATGACTATTTGCTGCGGGTAATCAATGGATGAATTTAAGTCCGATTGCCCTACTTGCAGTTCCCCATAAATTACGCCCTGATGTCGCACGTGGCGTGAAACGGGCCCGAATGCGCCCGTCCGTCCGTTCTCATCCCCTTGTTCGGACGGATGGGTTTTATGCTCACCTGAGTCAAACATAGGTAAATATTATCGTATCTCCAGTTATCATAGCGCGCCCTGATCATATTATTTCACGGGCCAATATCAGCCCGAATGCGGTCAAAGTGCTGCGCCGTTTGAACAAAGCCGGCTACCAGGCGCATCTGGTGGGGGGTGGCGTGCGTGATTTATTGCTCGGTCGTGAACCGAAAGATTTTGATGTGGCCACCGACGCCAGCCCGGAACAGGTTAAGGAGCAGTTCAGAAACTGCCGCTTGATCGGCCGGCGTTTCCGTCTGGCGCATGTGCATTTTGGCCGCGAGATTATCGAAGTGGCCACTTTTCGCTGTGCGGCTGAAAAGCCTGAGGATGAGCAGCAAAACGAAAGCGGCATGCTGTTACGCGACAATGTGTACGGCAATATTGAAGAAGACGCGTTGCGGCGTGATTTTTCCATTAACGCTCTGTATTACAACGTGGCTGATTTTTCCCTGCTGGATTATGCCGATGGTCTGACTGATTTGAACAACGGTGTGCTGCGCATGCTGGGCGATGCCGAAACACGCTATCGGGAAGACCCGGTACGCATGCTGCGCGCCATTCGTTTTGCCGCCAAACTGGGTTTTCAACTGCAAGCCGCAACCGAAGCTCCCCTGTACGAACTGGGCAGTCTGCTGCAGGACGTACCGGCTGCCCGGCTGCTGGATGAATGTAATAAAATGCTGTTATCCGGCTATGGTGTGGCCTGTTTTGAAAAATTGCGCCATTACGGCTTGTTCGGCTATTTGTTTGCGCAGACCGAAAGCGCCCTCAGCCATGAAGAAGATGGCTTTCCCATCACCTTTGTGGAACGTGGTCTGGAAAACTCCGACAAACGCGTGGCGCAGGGCAAACCGGTAACGCCGGCTTTTTTGTTTGCGGTACTGCTGTGGGAACCGGTACGCCAGCGTTATGAAAAGCTGCTGGCGCGTGGCAGCAGTCCGCTGGAAGCCATGCAGCGCGCGGGCCGGCATGTGGTGCGTGAACAGGTCGAGCGGGTTTCCATTCCCAAGCGTTTCGGCTTTCAAATGTACGAAATCTGGGAAATGCAATACCGCCTGCAGCAGCAAAGACGCAAAGTGGTGGTCAGTTTGTTGCTGCACAGACGCTTTCGTGCCGCTTATGATTTTTTATGGCTGCGCGGACAGGTGGGTGAAGTCGATAACGCTCTGGTTGAATGGTGGACTCATATCCAGACACTGGAACACCCTGAGCAACAAAAACTGATCAGTGAACTGCCGGGTGAAAAACGTGGCAAAAGACGCCGGCGTAAAAAGAAAAAGCCATCAGGCAGTGATGAGTCAGGCAACTGAAGCCAGCGTTTTTATCGCGCTGGGTTCCAATCTGCAAGATCCTCTGGCTCAGATGCGCCGGGCACTGGCCGCTATCAGAAAGCTGCCGCTGCGGCTGTTAGGTCAATCTTCTTTATATCAAACGCTAGCCATTGGGCCGGGCGAGCAGGCTGATTATCTGAATGCGGTGGTGCAGGTGGCCACACGGCTGCAACCTTTGGCGCTGTTGACCGAACTGCAACAGATTGAACGGCAACAGGGACGACAACGCACTGCACAACGCTGGAGCGCCAGAACCCTGGATCTGGATATTCTGTTGTTTGAAGAACGGGTTTGCGACGACCCGCAGTTAACCCTGCCGCATCCACGCATGCACGAACGTGCCTTTGTGCTGATTCCATTATTGGAAATTGCCGACTCCATCAAAATACCCGGCCAGGGTGCGGCCAAAGATTTACTGGCGACCTGCCATCATTCCGGCGTTGAGAAATTGGCGCTGAACTGGTGAAATAGTCAGCTACTTCGAGGTCTGATCATCATGCAAAGAATATCTATTTCCAGTCTCATGAAAATGAAACAGCAGGCACAGAAAATTGCCATGTTAACAGCCTACGATGCCAGCTTCACGCAGGCCATGGAACGGGCCGGTGTGGAAGTGCTGCTGGTGGGTGATTCTCTCGGCATGGTCGTGCAGGGTCATGACAGCACCCTGCCGGTAAGTCTGGATGACATGATCTATCATTGCCAGTGCGTTACCCGCGCCAGCCACACGGCTATGGTGATTGCCGATCTGCCTTTCATGACTTACAACTCACCCGAACAGGCGCTGCAAAGTGCCGGTCGTTTAATGAAAGAAGGCGGCGCACATCTGGTCAAGCTGGAAGGTGGTGCCGGACAAATTGACAATGTAGCGGCTTTAACTGCCAACGGCATTCCGGTTTGCGGGCATCTGGGGCTGCTGCCACAGTCCATTCATCAGGTGGGTGGATACAAGGTACAGGGCCGCGATACGCTGTCGGCTGAAATTATTTTTCAGGATGCGCATAAACTGCAGGAAGCCGGCATTGCCCTGCTGATACTGGAATGCGTGCCCATGTCGCTGGCAGAAAAAATCAGCCGGCAGCTGGATATTCCGGTGATTGGCATTGGCGCGGGCGCGGGCTGTGATGGTCAGGTACTGGTCAGCTATGACCTGCTGGGACTGACATCCGGTCATGTGCCTAAATTTGTTCGCAATTTTCTGGCAACCAGTGACAGTATCGAAGCGGCTTTTTCCGCCTATGTGGCAGCGGTAAAAGCGGCCGATTTCCCAACTATTGAAGAGAGTTTTGCATGAGCCTGCCGGTAACCGCTGATTGTGATGAAGTGCGCCAGCAAGTCAGTGACTGGAAGCGCAGCGGAGAGCGCGTCGCCTTTGTGCCGACGATGGGTAATCTGCACGAGGGGCATTTGCAACTGGTACGCGCCGCGCGAAAAAGCGCAGGGCGCGTGCTGGTTTCCATTTTTGTCAATCCGCTGCAGTTTGATAATGCCGATGATCTGAGCGCTTACCCGCGCACCCTGAAACAGGATGCCGATGCGCTGGCGGCACTGCATGTGGATTTGCTTTACACGCCCTCGGCACAGAGCATTTATCCGCAGGGACTGGAGCAGCATACCCGGGTGACGGTTCCCCGGCTGGGTGATATTTTATGCGGAGCGCACCGTGAAGGACATTTTGCCGGCGTCAGTACGATTGTCTGCAAGCTGTTTAATCAGGTACAGCCGCATACAGCGGTATTTGGCGAAAAAGACTTCCAGCAGTTGGCTCTGATCCGCAAGATGGTAACGGATCTGGCCATGCCGATTAAGATTATCGGCGTGCCCACCATGCGTGAAGCGGATGGGCTGGCCATGAGTTCACGTAATCTGTATTTATCGGACAGCGAGCGCCAGCAGGCAACAAAGTTGTATCAGGTATTGCAGAAGGTGCGTAGCGCTTTGTTGAATGACGATCAGGATTATGATGGTTTGCAGAAAACAGCCATTGCCTCACTGCAGAATGCGGCTATCTATCCTGAATATGTAGAAATCCTGCGCCAGTCTGACCTGCACAAAGCCCGTCCGCAACAGGATAGCAAGCTGGTCATTGTAGTGGCAGCTAAAGTCGGAAAAGCGCGCCTGATTGATAACCTGCAAGTTAACCTGAATGAAAGCCCGAGCCCATGAATATTGAAAAAAAATCTTTTATGAAAACGGCTGCTATGCTGGCTGTGCTGTTGTTATCACTGCTGGATAATGCCATTGCGGAAACCGGCGGGTCGGCTGCGGAGGCGCTCAACACAACGGCGGAAGTCGCACAGGTTGAGCCGGTTCCTGATTCGCTGCGTTCACCCCGCGCCACTTTTCAAACCTTTCTGGATAGCATGAATGCGGTCAAGCAGGGGCAGACGCAGGCTATTCAGGAAGCGGTCAGTACGCTGGATCTTTCTAACGTGAACAACATCGTCAGGAAAGAGCATGGTGCCAACCTGGCCTGGCGTTTGTTTGATCTGCTGCAGCGCAATGTAAAAATTAAAGCAAAAAAAGCACCGTCTTATGAAAATGGCAAGCCCTGGGTGCTGGCCAAATTTGACAGCGGCAGTATTGTGATTTCCCGGCAAGCCGATAAACGCTGGCTGTTTTCCGCCAGTTCGCTGCAAGCATTGCAAGCCATATTGCAGGAACTGGATAAAAAAGGCGTTGTACAAAAAGCCGAGACAGAAAAATTTCTGCCCTGGCATTTGCGATTTCGTGAACAACTGCCGGAACTATTGCGCCAGCGCAGCTTTATACTGGAAAACTGGAAATGGGTGGGGCTGCTGCTGATTATCGCGGCCGGCTTTATCTTCGACAAACTGCTCAGTATGTTTTTACGGCGCCTGTTTCGGGGTTGGAAAACCCGTACCCGATACGGCGCTTTCAAAGAAGTATCGGATGATTTACTACGACCCTTAGGGCTTATGGCAATGGCCGCGCTCTGGTGGTGGGGCGTTAATCTGCTGGCATTTCCCGAAAGTGCCTTGCTGGTGCTGCTGGTGGCGGTCAAGTTTCTGGTGGGCCTGTCCGGCGTATGGTCGGCCTATCGTCTGGTTGATCTGGCCGGCGCCTGGATGCTGGACAGGGCGCGCGGCACCAGCAGCAAACTGGATGACGCGCTCTACCCGCTGCTCATCCGTACCCTGAAAGTTTTTGTCACAGTGGTCGGCGCTTTGTTCGTTGCTTCCAATCTCAGTATCAATATCTCCGGGCTGATTGCCGGCCTTGGACTGGGTGGCCTGGCTTTTGCGTTGGCCGCCAAGGATATGGTGCAAAATCTGTTCGGCTCAATTACCGTACTGCTGGATCGTACCTTCACCGTCGGCGACTGGATTGTGGTGGATGGTATTGAAGGTTCGGTGGAGCGTATTGGATTTCGCAGTACACGGGTAAGAACCTTCTATAATTCTCGCGTAACCGTACCGAATTCAAAATTCATCACCGCGAATGTTGATAATATGGGCGAACGGCGTTACCGGCGTTATAAAACCAATTTGTCTATTAACTACGATACCCCGGCAGATCGTATTGAAATGTTTTGTGAGGCCATACGCGAACTGGTACGTTTACATCCCTATATGCGCAAGGATTATTATCATGTGTACTTTAATGACTATGCTGAATCAGGGCTGAACGTATTGATTTATGTGTTTTGGCAAACGCCTGACTGGGGAACAGAACTGCGTGAACGGCATCGTTTTCTGCTGGATATTTTACGGGTGGCGAAGCAACTGAATGTAGAGTTTGCCTTTCCCACACGCACGCTGCATCTGTTTAATGAAGAGCAGGCAGCCATGCAGGATGAGGTACAGGATGATGCGGATGCAGGGCGCGAGGTGGCGCGTGCTGTGGTTGAACAGTCAACGGGTCTGGGAACCCGCCCGCCACCGGTGAGATTCTGACTATGAAAACAAAGATTTTACTGGGGCTTTTCTTACTGGGCAGTATGGCCTGTTCATTGGTGTATGCGGACACAGTCGAAGAAGGTTTCAAGGCCTATGAACAGAAAGACTATACCAGGGCACTGAGCCTGTGGCGACCGGCAGCCGATGCAGGTCATGTCAAAGCGCAATTTTATCTCAGCGTTATGTACGCGCATGCCTACGGCGTGGATCATGATGGAGCGACTTCTATTCGCTGGTTGAAAAAATCAGCCAATGCGGGCTATGCGCCGGCACAATTCAATCTGGGTAATCAATATCTGAATGGCGCTTTTGTCAAGGCGGATGACAGCAAAGCCGCCTATTGGTGGAGAAAAGCAGCGCAGCAGGATTTTGTGCCGGCGCAATACAATCTGGCCAGTTTGTATTATTTTGGCCGGGGTATCGAAAAAGACGAAGAACAAGCCTTGTACTGGTTTCGCAAAGCCGCCAAAGGCGGCTCCAAACGTGCCGAAAACGCTCTTAAATCACTGGATGCGCCGCTGCAGCAGGAAACAGCGACACCGCCACCAAAAAAATTGCTGGCGGCTGTGGCGAGCAAAAAGGAAGCCCCGGCAGAGGCGGCTGTTCAAGCCGGCAAGACGGAACCTGAGTCGCACAAAAAAGTTGAAAAACCACAGTCTCATGTTGCTGCGCCGCTTACAACCGAACAGCCGGCCAGTAAACCGGAAAAGCATGAAAAGCCGCAGACAAGCGTTGCCGCTACAAAAGCGGCGGTGCCTGAAAAATCTCATCAGACAGCGGCTCCCGCTTCAAGCGATGCGGCTTCCTGGGTGCGTCAACAATCGGCCAAATCCTATACGGTGCAGTTTTTATCATCGCAAAATCGTGCTGCCGCAGAAAAATATGTGGCTAGCAACAGCCGCCGCTTCACGCTGAAAATTGTGCCGGTTCATATCAAGGGAAAAGTCTGGTATGTCGTGGTGAGCGGCCAATTTGCAACCCGCAAGGCTGCCAAAGACTGGATAGAAGAACTATCCTCTGAAGCCTCGCCCTGGCCACGCTCATTTGGAGATTTGCAGAAGCGGCTGTAGGGCGGTCGCATACAGGCATTTAGCAAGAAGCTGCGACTGCTGGTATAATCCCGAATTATCAGGTGATGGCCCGTTGGCGGGCCACTGAATCCTCTTAATTTGAAGATTGTTGATTTTATGCAGTTAACCTTGTTGAAATGTAAATTGCACCGCGCCCGCGTGACTCATTCCGAGTTGCAATACGAAGGCTCGTGCGCGATTGATATGGATCTGCTCAAACGGGCCGGTATTCACGAATACGAACAATTGCACATCTACAATGTGACCAATGGTGAGCGTTTCACCACCTATGCCATCCGCGCAGAAGCCGGATCACGCACCATTTCGGTGAACGGCGCGGCCGCGCACAAGGCGTCTCCGGATGATGTGCTGATTATTTGCGCCTACGCCGCTATGGATGCCAGTCTGGCGGCCAGTTTCAGACCGACACTGGTCTATCTGAATGAACATAATCAAATCGAGCGTATCGGCGACAGAATTCCTACCCAGGCGGCTTGATTTCGACTGAAGGGCAGGTTTTTCCGCAGGCTAGGAGTCTGTCGGACTTAGGGGTTCGTAGCGAGGCGAGTGGGAAATCGAGGGCAGTTTTTTGATCTTTTGAGGCGCATAGTGGGTCTACGCAACGAAAACTTTGCCAGGAGCAAAGTTTCACGCCAGCCCCGTAGGGGTGAGGCGCAGGGATGCGCCGAATAAAAAGATCGGAAAAATGCACCGGTTTCCCATCGCCGCAGTAGAATCAGCCTAAGTCCGACAGACTCCTGGTTGCCCGCCACTCGGCGTCACTTCCTGTTAGCGCGGCATGGAGCGCTTGCTGTTCATCCAGCGCATCAGTGATTCCCATTGATCCACATCCACGCGGGCACTGGACGGCGGCAGTTCATACAGACCCAAACCGGTTTCCGCCGAGCGTATATAGGTCTGGCTTTCACGCAAGGTGGCCACACAGGGAATTTTGCTTTTTTTCAGGAAGTTTTCCAGTTCATGAAAAACATGCGTATTTTCCCGTACCCGGTTTGCCACCAGACCGATGCGGGTGCGCTTCTCGCATACCCGGCCACTGGCTTTCAGCTCTTTCAGAAAACGTGCGGCTGCGCGTATATCAATGGCCGAAGGCAGCACGGGCACCACCAGAGTTTGTACCTGAGCCAATGCCTTGTCTATGTCTTTACCGTGAATACCGGCCGGTACATCCATAACGATTAAATCGGTTGAATCCGGTACATTCAGAGGTTTGTGCCAGGCTTCAATGCCACTAATTTCCGGTATACCGGTGTAATCCTCACGCGCCGTCAGCCAGTCGATGGAAGAGCCCTGTGGATCAAAGTCGGCAATGACCACATTCTGACCATCGTCCGCATAAAAAGTAGCAATATTGGTGGCCAGAGTGGTTTTTCCACAGCCGCCTTTGGCATTCATAACCATAATAGTGCGCATGAGCAGTTTCCTTAAAAAAGTGTAGACAGCTGGAATTATAACCTGAAAATCAAGATGGCTTGTGCCACATGCACGCCGTCAGGGACGTTCAACGGAGCATTTGCTTAAGCCCTTCGCTTTAGATATGAATTTTTTATCAAAGGTATAGAGCTTGTCGAATGGTTGGCTCTGAGTTAAATGAAGCGCATCAGAAAAGTCCATTCCCAGCCGGTGCCATTGAATGGCTTGTGCAATAAAGGCGGGATTAGACAAGTGAACGTTCGTTAAACCGAATAATTTAAGCAGAGCATCACAGATAGCTTCGGCGGAGAAGTCATAGGCATATCTTAAAACCCATTCAGTTTTTAAAATAACCGTATCGGGAATGAAAACTTCATGGTTATTAAAAATTTCAAATGATTTTTTGTGTTGTACAGCATCATCCCGGGTAAGAAAGCGGATGATAATATTGGTATCAACAGAAACCATTAAAACTTATCCTGTATTCCTTTCTGAATAGCCGCATTCATATCATCAACTGATTTAGGCTTGCCCGCATATTTTAAGCAGCAGGCAACGTCGTCAATGCTGGTTTTCTCAAATGGCATTTTTGGCTTGAGTAGAATTCCATCACCAGTATCAATAACAACCAGTTCCAGCCCGGCTTCCCAACGGTGAGCCACTCTGAGAGGCTTGGGTATGATTATCTGGCCTTTACTGGATAGTCTGGTAGTACTCATTAGCATGAAGCCTGAAAAGTAAGAAATATGTAAGAATATTAGTATTAGAGAGAAGCTAAGTCAATGAAAAATCAAAGTGCAGACAAGACGCTGTACTCAAATGGCAATCTTGCAACCCGGGGAATTTATTGGTCTGTTTTGCCGGGTTTTATGCCCAACTCATCCCAGATTTCATCAATATGAGCACGGACCTGCGCTGACATGGAAATAGGCTGTCCCCATTCCCGCCTGGTTTCTCCGGGCCATTTGTTGGTGGCATCCAGCCCCATTTTAGAGCCCAGGCCGGAAACCGGAGAAGCAAAATCCAGGTAGTCGATGGGGGTGTTTTCGATAATCAGGGTATCGCGCTGCGGGTCCATGCGCGTGGTAATGGCCCAGATGACATCCTGCCAGTTGCGTACATCCACATCATCATCGGTCACAATGACAAATTTGGTGTACATGAACTGGCGCAGAAAAGACCACACACCAAACATGATGCGCTTGGCGTGTCCGGCATACTGTTTTTTCATACTGACCACCGCCATGCGGTAGGAACAGCCTTCAGGTGGCAGGTAAAAATCGACAATTTCCGGGAACTGTTTTTGCAGAATGGGCACAAAAACCTCATTCAAAGCCACTCCCAGCATGGCGGGTTCATCCGGTGGCCGTCCGGTATAAGTGCTGTGGTAAACGGGATTGCTGCGGTGCGTGATGCGCTCTATGCTGAAAACCGGAAATTGTTCAACCTCGTTGTAATAGCCGGTGTGGTCGCCAAAAGGGCCTTCAGCGGCCAGGTCATCCGGGTAAATATGGCCTTCCAGAACATATTCAGCGGATGCCGGCACCTGCAAATCTGAATCCAGGCATTGCACAACTTCTGTGCGACTGCCGCGTAATAAACCGGCAAAGGCGTATTCTGAAAGACTATCCGGCACCGGAGTAACCGCTGCCAGCATGGTGGCCGGGTCAGCGCCCAGCGCTACTGCAACAGGAAAAGCTTCACCGGGATGAGCCTGCTGCCATTCACGAAAATCCAGCGCGCCGCCGCGGTGCGCCAGCCAGCGCATAATAACGCGATTGCGGGCAATCTTCTGCATCCGGTAAATGCCCAGATTCTGGCGTTTTTTGTTGGGGCCGCGAGTAATCACCAGTCCCCAGGTAATCAGCGGTGCGGCATCTTCCGGCCAGCAGGTCTGAATGGGTATGCGCGCCAGATCAATCTCGTCAGGCTCAATGATATGTTGCTGGCAATTGGCTTTTTTAACAACTTTAGGCGCCATATCCAGCACTTTCCGGTATTTTGGCAGTTGCTTCCAGGCTTCTTTCATGCCGCCGGGGGGCTCGGGTTCTTTCAGAAAAGCCAGTAGTTGGCCAATTTCACGTAAATCTTTCAGTGAATCAGCGCCCATGCCCATGGCCACCCGCCGGGTACTGCCAAACAGATTGGCCAGCAGCGGCACATCACTGCCACGCACATTTTCAAACAGCAGGGCAGGGCCGCCCATGCGCAAGCTGCGATCACAAATCTCGGTAATTTCAAGTTTCGCATCCACTTCAACAGAGATGCGCTGCAATTCGCCCTGAGATTCCAGTTGGGCGATAAAGTCTCTTAAATCACGATATTGCATGTAGAAAACTGCCTGTCTGTTGCTGGTGCTTATATTCTAACCTGATGGGCTGTTTGTTTGCTTATTTATGGGTGGGAAATGTATCGCTTATCATTTTTGCGCCTGCGAAATTATTCAGACTGAAAAAGACTGGTTTTCAATAGCCATAATTGAGGATAATAGACACAGAAAGAGACTGACAGCCCGGCGGTTGGTGTGGATGCCTGTGATGAAGCAAGGATTTTGAACATGAATTTTAAGATAATTATATTCTCTCTGGGGTTTCTGTTGCAGGGGCCGCTACTGGCTGCAAAGGCTGCGGGTGGCGCGAACCAGGCTTTGCCGGTCTGGTCTGTTTCCAAACAGAGTTCCGGCATTAAAGCCTGGCTGTATGGTGAAAATTCCACTCAGAATTATCGTTATATTGACCCTTATGCGCCTATCTACTCGGCTTCACCATTAAGCAGTAGCGGCTGGGTCACTTATCTGGTGAAAGGGGATGGCAAGCGCGACTTTATTGTCAAACGGGCCAACTTTAAAGAAAACGGCAGCCCCGAAGTGCTTGGACAATTGGAAGGCAAGCGGGGCGAGTGGCGTTTTAAACCGCAAAAAGGCCAGACATTTTCCGCATTCGCTTATTTTCTGACTTCCAAAGGAATCATACTGTTACGTTCAGACAATGTGTTTACCTATCTTGTGGATGAGAACGCCAGACCTCATCTTTTACCCGAAGGCTGGAGTGTGGCATGGGTACAAAAAGGCGATATTGAAGGCACCCGCATAGTAACGCTTGAAAAACCTTTGCATCCTTCATTATTCGATCTGGGCGCCAGCACTCATACCATCGGGTTTTATGATATTGATAAAAGGCGTATTAGAGGAACCCTGGATATGACGCTGGGCAAGGGGCGGGAAGCCGAAAATTTCAAAAACCGCTTTTATTTGTTTGATACCCGCAAAGGCCCGCTGAGTATTGCCATTGAAGATGCCTACAAGCACGTTACGATTAGAAATATCCGCAGTGGTCAGAAACGCATCATTTTTGAACGGAACGATGGCATTTCATCACTGAATGCCGAGCAGGACAGTTCCGGAAAAATTAAAGTAACAGCATCGCTTGGCTTTTCCAACAAAAGCATCAAGGATGCAGAGGCATTTCTGTATAGCGGTTCATAAACCCCTGTTTTCAGTTTGGGCTTCAGCCGGTTTTACGGCTGAAGTAAAGAGGCTTCATGGGAGCCTCTTTTTTAGCAATATTTATATCAACAAAGGAGCCGTCTGTGACACGAGCATCGATTACAAAAATAAGCGCCATTGAAATTCTGGATTCACGAGGAAACCCGACCGTACGTGTTTTTATTGAACTGAGCGATGGAACCGAGACCAGTGCATCGGTTCCTTCCGGCGCCAGTACCGGCGAGAATGAAGCGGTAGAACTGCGGGATGGAGACCCGTGCCGATATGCCGGTAAAGGTGTGCTGAAAGCGGTATCCAATGTTAATGACATTATTGGCCCGTCATTGAAAGGTGTGGATGTTTCAAAACAGGCTTTTATTGACCGGCAAATGATAGAGTTGGATGGCACAGACAATAAATCAAAGCTGGGAGCCAATGCCATACTGGGCGTCTCCATGGCGGTGGCCCGTGCTGCTGCCCAATCGTTCAACCTGCCGCTGTATCAATACCTGGGCGGTGCCGGAGCCAGACGCATACCTGTGCCCTGTATGAATATAGTGAATGGCGGCCAACATGCCGATAACAGTGTGGATTTTCAGGAATTCATGGCCGTTCCGGTGGGCGCGCCCACTTTTCAGGAAGGGCTGCGCTATGTCGCGGAAACTTTTCATGTACTGAAAGGCATTTTAAACAAACGGGGACTATCAACAGGCGTGGGTGATGAAGGCGGTTTCGCCCCGAATTTCAGCAGTAATGAAGATGCGATAGAAACCATTGTACAGGCCATTGAAAAAGCCGGTTATAAAGCGGGCGAGCAAATTGCCATTGCGCTGGACAGTGCGGCCACATCATTCGTATCCAACAGCGATAGTGAATATGATCTTGCTTATTCAGGCGCCGGAAAATTAAACAGTGATGAACTGATTACGCTAGCCGGAAAGTGGATAGAAAACTACCCCATCATTCTGTGGGAAGATCCATTGGCAGAAAATGACTGGCAGGGTTTCAAGCAATTTACCCGCCAGCATGGCGATAAAATCGAAGTGGTCGGAGATGATATTTTCGTCACCAATACAAAATACATAGCCAGAGGCATTCAGGAACAAACCGCCAATTCGGCACTTATCAAGCTTAACCAGATTGGCACAGTCACAGAAACCATAGAAGCGGTTCGCATGTGCCGTGATTCAGGCTGGCGTTATTTCCTGTCACACCGATCCGGAGAGACAGAAGATTCATTCCTGGCCGACTTTGCGGTCGCCATGGATGGCGGGCATCTGAAAACCGGATCAGCCAGCCGCAGTGAACGCATGGCTAAATACAACCGGCTGCTGGAAATTGAAAACGAACTGGGACAGGACGCGCAGTATTACTGGTGATGAGAGTAAGGGCATCTTTAATAATTCTGTCGCGGATATACCCGGCATGAATGATTAGAGATGCCCCGGACTTGTAGTTGACAGCCATCCCTAATCCATGGCAAATTAACCCTGCGCCAATTTGAAACTCAGCTTGCGGGCGCATTATAAATACAGCTAAAGAGGTATCTAACCTGCTTTAGCCAATGCCAAGCGGGTTTTTTTATGCCTGTAAACAGGCATCGCCGATTTAAGCAACAACTTGCGGGGCGATTCACAAATACTGCTAAAGCGTGGCTCCTGCTTGCTCCACAGGCCGCTTGCGCGTTTTCTCAATGGGAGCAGGAGAAATAGCATGAACAATTCCTTATTAAACAGCAGTTTTTTTGAACTCTGTCTGAATCCCCATGGTCATCATATACGTATCGACCTGCATCGGGGTATCGTCACCAGCCTTTTTATTGACAGCCTGGCCTGGCATGTGGATACCCGCGAACAGCAAATATCGGAACAGCTTTCCCACTTTGTTCAGCCCGATGGCCGCATTGTCGGCACACGCACAGTAACGGACGGTGATCGCCATGAGTAATCGACATAAAATTTCCTGATTACCCCTAAGGCTCAGCTACTGAGCCACCACCTGTAGGATAATACTCCTATCAACTTGATGGGAGAAAGAAAATGG
>JAHXHF010000078.1 GCA_025656895.1 gamma proteobacterium symbiont of Bathyaustriella thionipta | reverse complement strand
CCCGATTGCAATGGAAGAAGGACTGCGTTTCGCTATCCGCGAAGGTGGTCGTACGGTGGGCGCCGGTGTTGTGTCCAAAATTATTGAGTAAGTATGATGGCAAATCAAAGAATTCGTATCCGTCTTAAGGCTTTTGATCATCGTCTGATTGATTCGTCTGCACGTGAGATTGTTAACACGGCAAAGCGTACTGGTGCGCAGGTATTGGGTCCCATTCCATTACCTACCAAAAAAGAACGCTTTACCATTTTGATTTCACCGCATGTGAATAAAGATGCGCGTGATCAATATGAAATTCGTACGCACAATCGCCTGATGGATATCATCGATCCTACTGATAAAACAGTAGATGCTCTGATGAAGCTTGATCTGTCTGCAGGTGTAGATGTTCAGATTAAACTGAACTGAGGAACGGGAAAATGACGATTGGTATAGTCGGCAAAAAAATAGGCATGACCCGGATATTTACTGAAAGTGGAGAGAGTCTTCCGGTTTCAGTCATCCAGGCTGAACCTAATAGAGTCACTCAATTAAAAACAGTTGAAGCAGATGGCTATGCGGCTGTCCAGGTTACCGTAGGTTCGCGTAAAGCATCACGAGTGAACAAGGCTTCCGCCGGGCATTACGCAAAAGCAGGCGTAGAAGCAGGTACAGGTCTTTGGGAATTCAGACTTCCCGCTGGTGAAGGCGATAATCTTGAACTGGGCTCAGCCATTACTATTGAACAGTTTGAAGCCGGTCAGAAGGTTGATGTGCAGGGTCGCACCAAAGGTAAGGGTTTTGCCGGTGGCGTAAAACGTCATAACTTTGCCATGCAGGATGCTACTCACGGTAACTCTATCTCTCATAGAGCGCCGGGTTCAATTGGCCAGTGCCAGACACCGGGCCGGGTTTTCAAAGGTAAGAAAATGGCCGGTCATATGGGTGATGTGAATCAGACAACACAAAATCTTGAAATAGTGCGTGTTGACAATGAACGTAACCTGTTGTTGATCAAAGGTGCTGTGCCGGGTTCCAGAAATTCTAATGTAATTGTTAAAACGGCAGTCAAGGGAGTCTGATCATGGAGCTTACTGTTATTGGAGCTGACAACCTGACTGTTGCAGACAAGGTGTTCGATAGTGCCTATAATGAAGCGCTTATCCACCAGATTGTCACAGCCTATCAATCGGCTGCGCGCTCAGGTACAAAGTCTAACAAATCACGCTCTGATGTTAGAGGTGGTGGTGCGAAGCCCTGGCGTCAAAAAGGAACGGGTCGAGCAAGAGCGGGTACTTCCCGAAGCCCGATCTGGCGTTCAGGTGGTGTAACATTTGCTGCTCAACCGCGCAATTTCAGTCAAAAAGTGAATCGTAAAATGTATCGTTCAGCCATGCGATCTATGCTGTCTGAACTGAACCGCCAGGAACGTCTGTCGTTTGTCAGTGAATTCAGCGTAGCAGAGCCCCGCACCAAAGTGCTGCTGGGCAAGCTGAAAGATATGGGCTTGACTGATGTCCTGATTGTCACTTCTGATACAGATGAAAACTTATATCTGGCTGCTCGTAACCTGCATCATGTTGATGTAATGGACGTTAGTGAAGTCAACCCGGTTTCTTTGCTTGCTTATAAATCGGTATTGATGACCGCAGAAGCCGTCAAATCTATTGAGGAACGTTTGTCATGAATGAAGAACGTTTATTACAAGTCCTGTTAGGGCCATTGGTTTCTGAAAAATCAACCAATGCTGCAGACAGTAATCGTCAGTTTACTTTTCGAGTGCTGCCGGACGCGAATAAGTTAGAAATACGTCATGCGGTCGAAAAATTGTTTGATGTAAAGGTTGTTTCAGTGAAAGTTCTGAATGTAAATGGAAAGGTAAAGCGTTTTGGCCAGATTGCCGGTCGTCGCAATGACTGGAAAAAAGCCTATGTAAAACTGGCTGAAGGCAACGATATTCAATTTGCGGGCGGCGCATAAGCGCGTATTCCGAGAGTTATTAAGTTATGGCACTAGTAAAAACAAAACCAACATCTCCTGGGCGGCGTTTTGTCGTCAAGGTCAGTAATCCAGACCTGCACAAGGGTTCACCCTGGGGCGCTTTACTTGAAAGCAATCCAAAATCAGGTGGACGTAATAATGCTGGACGTATTACCACCCGTCACCGTGGCGGTGGCCATAAACGTCGTTATCGCGTAATTGACTTTAAGCGCAATAAGGAAGGTGTTAAGGGTACAGTTGAACGGCTGGAATATGATCCCAATCGCTCGGCACATATTGCTTTGGTAAAATATGCTGATGGTGAGCGCCGTTATATTATTGCTCCCAAGGGTATCAAAGCCGGCAGCATTGTCGAAAGTGGTATACACGCTCCTATAGTTGCGGGCAACTGTTTGCCTATGAGTAATATTCCGCTGGGAACAACCATTCACTGTGTTGAATTGAAAGTGGGTGGTGGTGCTCAGATGGTGCGAAGTGCCGGAGGTTCTGCCCAACTGGTAGCCAGAGAAGGACGTTTTGTCACTCTACGCCTGCGTTCAGGTGAAATGCGAAAAGTGCCTTCAGCCTGTCGCGCTGTTATTGGTGAGGTTTGTAATTCCGAGCATAGCCTGCGCTCATTAGGTAAGGCCGGTGCCACCCGTTGGCGTGGTGTTCGTCCTACTGTTCGTGGTGTTGTTATGAACCCGGTTGATCACCCGCATGGTGGTGGTGAAGGCAGGACTTCAGGTGGACGTCATCCTGTGAGCCCCTGGGGTACGCCTACCAAAGGTTATAAAACACGATCTAATAAGCGGACGGATAATATGATTGTCCGTCGCAGAAATAAACGTAGATAATTTTAGAGGATAAACGCTGTGCCACGTTCAGTATCAAAAGGGCCGTTCATCGATCATCACCTTGCAAAAAAGGTAGCAACGGCCATTGAAAGTAATGATCGCCGTCCCATTAAAACCTGGTCACGTCGTTCTATGGTGCTGCCAGACATGGTGGGTTTAACCATTGCTGTATATAACGGGCGCATTCATGTTCCTGTTTTAATCAGTGAGAATATGGTTGGACACAAGTTGGGCGAATTCGCTCTTACTCGCACTTATCGTGGTCATACTGCGGATAAAAAGTCGAAATAAAGGAACAGAACATGCAGGTCTTAGCAAAGCTTAAACATGCTCGCTTATCGGCTCAGAAGGGAAGACTGGTCGCAGATCAGATTCGTGGACTGCCGGTCGAACAAGCATTGAATATATTGACATTCAGCCCAAAAAAAGGCGCCGATATCATGCGAAAACTGTTAGAATCAGCAATTGCTAATGCTGAGAATAACCTGGGCGCTGATATTGACGAGCTGCGTGTCAGCCGTGTTTGTGTGGACGAAGGTCCTACCATGAAGCGTATTCGTGCAAGAGCTAAGGGCCGGGCAAGCCGTATTTTAAAACGCACCAGTCACATGACCGTGACTGTGTCGGACGATTGAGTTTATATTAAAGGTAATCCGTAATGGGTCAAAAAGTACATCCAACTGGCATTCGTCTAGGTATTGTTAAAGACTGGACTTCTCGCTGGTATGCTAATTCAAAAAACTATCCTGATATGCTCAATGCAGATCTAAAGGTGCGTGCATATTTGAAGAAAAAGCTTTCTGATGCGTCTGTTAGTCGAATCCAGATTGACCGGCCTGCCAAGAATGCCCATATCACGATACATACTGCCCGTCCTGGCCTGGTAATCGGTAAGAAAGGCGGTGACATTGATGCTCTGCGTTCCAGTGTATCTTCTATGATCGGCATGCCTGTTAATATAAGTGTTGAAGAAATACGCAAGCCTGAACTGGAGGCTACCCTGGTTGCAGAAGGTATTGCCCAACAGTTAGAGCGTCGTGTTATGTTCCGTCGAGCGATGAAACGTGCGGTACAGAACTCTATACGTCTTGGCGCCGGTGGTATTAAAATTCAGGTGGGTGGTCGCTTGAATGGTGCAGAGATTGCCCGCTCCGAATGGTATCGTGAAGGCCGTGTCCCACTACATACCCTGCGTGCTGATATTGATTACGGAACAGCAGAAGCCCATACCACTTATGGACTGATTGGTATCAAAGTCTGGGTGTTCAGAGGTGAAATTTACGGCGGAATGGAAGGTGCTGCAGAAGCAGCCAATTCTGCAAAAAGGTCTTAGTCATGTTACAACCAAAACGTACCAAGTTTCGTAAGCAGCACAAAGGCAGAAATAGAGGCCTGGCTACTTCCGGTAGTAAAGTCAGCTTCGGTGAATATGGTTTGAAAGCGGTGGGTCGCGGTCGTTTGACTGCACGCCAGATCGAATCAGCGCGCCGTACCATTACCCGTTATGTAAAGCGTGGCGGTAAATTATGGATAAGGGCATTTCCGGATAAACCTATTACCAAGAAACCACTGGAAGTACGCCAGGGTAAAGGTAAAGGTAATGTTGAATATTGGGTTTGCCTGGTTCAGCCCGGCAGAATGTTATACGAAATTGAAGGTGTAACAGAAGAAATGGCGCGCGAGGCTTTTACCTTAGCAGCCGCCAAACTTCCAATTAAAACTGTATTTACAAAACGGACGGTAATGTAATGAAAGCTTCAGATCTGCGGTCACAGGACGGCGCCGGTTTAGAAAAAACGTTACTTGAGCTGAGAAAAGAGCAGTTTAATCTGCGTATGCAGCACTCAACCGGCCAACTAACAAACTCGTCACAGGTTACTGCTGTGCGTAAGGATATTGCACGGGTTAAAACCGTGATTAACGAAAAGCTTAAAGCAGGATCGTAATAATGAGTGATCAACAAATTAATCGTGGTGGACAGACTGGTAAGGTCGTCAGTGACAAGATGGATAAATCAATCGTTGTGCTTGTTGAGCGCAGCGTTAAACATCCACTTTATGGTAAGATCATCAGACGCTCTTCTCGTATTCAAGCCCACGATGAAAACAACCAATGTAAAATTGGTGATCTGGTCACAATCGAGCAATGCAGGCCTTACTCGAAAAATAAATCCTGGAAATTACGCTCCATAGATAACAAAACAGTTTAATCGGTTTTTTTAAAAGCCTGATTAACAGATATTTTTTCTGACTTTTAATTGGTTGTATGTTGCCCGAGATGTTCCATTTCAGGTAATGACTTACGGTAGAGCAAAATGATTCAAATGCAAACTAGATTAAGCGTTGCTGACAACAGTGGCGCACGAAGTGTTCAATGCATTAAGGTTTTGGGCGGTTCACATCGTCGTTATGCCGGTATTGGCGACATTATCAAAGTCAGTATTAAAGAGGCGATTTCTCGCGGTAAAGTGAAAAAAGGTGACGTTTATAACGCAGTGGTCGTTCGTACTGCCAAGGGTGTGAGACGCCCTGACGGTTCACTGATTCGTTTTGATGGTAATGCAGCAGTTTTGTTAAATGCCCAGCACCAACCAATTGGTACCCGTATATTTGGTCCGGTTACTCGTGAACTGCGTGGTGAGAAGTTCATGAAAATTATTTCTCTGGCCCCTGAAGTTTTGTGAGACGGTAAACATGGCTATTAGTAAAATTAGATCTGGCGATGAAGTAATTGTCACCGCTGGAAAAGACAAAGGTAAAACAGGACGCATTGTTCGTGTTTTGGATAATCAGAAAGTGATTGTTGAAAATGTAAATGTTGTCAAAAAGCATGAAAAAGCTAATCCTGAAAAGGGTCAGGCTGGAGGCATCGTTGAAAAAGAGATGCCTTTGCATATATCCAATGTTGCCTTGTTTAATCCTGAAACCGGCAAAGGCGATCGTGTCGGCGCAAAGCTATTAGATGATGGTCGCAAGGTACGCATTTTTAAGTCTAACGGCGAAGTCGTGGACGCCTGAGGTTTTTAGTTATGGCTCGTTTACAAGAAATATATCGTGATCGTCTGGTTGCTGAGTTACAGGAAAAGCTGGGCCTGGCCTCTATTATGGCAGTTCCTCGTCTTACTAAAATCACCCTTAATATGGGTGTCGGTGAGGCGCTTGCTGACAAAAAAGTGATGGAATTTGCTACTCGTGATATGACGGCAATTTCAGGTCAAAAACCTCTGGTAACCCTGGCGCGTAAATCTATTGCTGGTTTTAAAGTGCGTGAGGGCTGGCCTATTGGTTGTAAGGTAACCCTACGTAAAGAACGTATGTATGAATTCCTCGACCGGCTGGTGAATATCTCTATCCCCCGTATCCGTGATTTTCGTGGGCTTAATCCCAAGTCTTTTGACGGACGCGGTAATTACAGTATGGGTGTGAAAGAGCAAATTATCTTCCCGGAAATCGATTACGATAAAGTCGATACTCTAAGGGGTTTAGACATTACGTTGACCACAACTGCGCGAACCGATGAAGAAGGTCGTGCGTTGTTGGAAGCATTTAATTTACCATTTAAGCGATAGGTATAAATTCTATGGCCAAGAAAAGCATGATAGCGCGTGATGTTAAACGCAAAAAACTGGCCGCACGCTATGCGGAAAAACGTTCTCAGTTGAAGGCGATCATAAAAAACCCGAATTCAACTTTAGATGATTGTGAACTGGCACAGTTTAAATTGCAGAAAATGCCACGTGATTCAAGTGTCAGCCGGCAGCGTAACCGTTGTCGTATAACCGGCAGACCACACGGTTTTTATCGTAAATTTGGTCTTAGTCGTAACAAATTACGTGAAGCAGCCATGCGTGGTGATGTTCCCGGTTTAAGTAAGGCAAGTTGGTAGTTTTTTTAAATATTATTGGGTATCGTGCCGCTCTGGCAGTCTGACCTGAGGTTAATGCAACATGAGTATGTCCGACCCTATCGCGGATATGTTAACGCGTATCCGTAACGCCCAGGCGGCTGAGAAAACATCTGTTTCCATGCCGGCTTCCAAGCATAAATCTGCGATCGCCCAGGTACTTGCTGACGAAGGCTATATCAACGGTTTTACTGTACAGAAAAGTGATTCCGGTAAAGACAGTCTTCTTGTCGATCTTAAATATTACCAGGGTAAACCGGTTATTGAGATGCTTAAGCGTGTCAGTCGTCCCGGCTTACGTATTTACAAAGGTAAATCAGAGATTCCAAGCGTACGTAGTGGTTTAGGTGTCGTAATCATCTCCACATCACGCGGTGTAATGTCTGATCGTGCAGCTCGTGCTGCGGGTCAGGGTGGCGAAATTCTGGCCTACGTGGCCTGATTAGGGAGATAACTATGTCACGCATTGCAAAAGCACCTATCTCATCACCCAGTGGTGTTGAAGTTAGCATAAATGAACAGAAGGTTAGTGCCAAAGGACCTCTGGGTTCTATGGAAATTGATATTCATCCTTCTGTCGAGGTTTCTTACAAAGACAATACACTCACCGTCAAACCACGTGCTGATGAAAGACAAGGTTGGGCCATGGCGGGTACCATGCGCGCAAATCTTAATAATATGGTTGTTGGTGTAAGCAAAGGTTTTGAGAAATCACTTACGCTCGTTGGCGTTGGTTATCGCGCCCAGGCCAAGGGAAAAATTCTGAATTTATCTCTTGGTTTTTCTCATCCGGTTGATTTTACTATTCCTGAAGGTATCAAAATCGAAACACCATCTCCGACTGAGATTAAAGTTTCAGGTTATGATCGTCAGGTAGTCGGTCAGGTGGCCGCGAAAATCCGGGCTTATCGCCCACCTGAACCTTACAAAGGTAAAGGCGTAAGATATTCTGACGAAATTGTCGTTCGCAAAGAAGCGAAGAAGAAGTAGAGATATAACGATGAATAAAAAAATGACAAGAATGCGCCGTGCCATGCGCACCCGGCATAAAATCCGTGATCTGGGCAGTACCCGATTGTGCATTTACCGTACATCCCAACATATCTATGCTCAGATTATATCTGCGGATGGCGGTCATGTTTTAGCTTCTGCCAGTACATTGGATGGTGATGTTAAAACACAGCTCGACGGACACAGTGGTAATGCTACTGCAGCTAGTATGGTGGGCAAGGTGATTGCTGAAAAAGCAAAATCTGCCGGCATTGACTCGGTAGCATTCGATCGTTCCGGCTTTCGTTATCATGGGCGCGTAAAGGCTTTAGCTGACGCGGCACGTGAAAACGGTCTCAGTTTCTAAAGGTATTCATATTATGGCAACAAGAAATAATAACACCGAGAGTGATGATCTGCTTGAGAAGCTGGTTACTGTCAATCGAGTCGCAAAAGTTGTAAAAGGTGGTCGTCAATTCGGATTTACGGCACTCACCGTTGTGGGTGACGGTAATGGCAAAGTGGGTTATGGAACAGGTAAGGCCAAAGAAGTACCTGTTGCTATTCAAAAAGCCATGGAAAAAGCACGTAGAAATATGCGTGATGTGAACCTGAAAGACGGAACCTTGCAATATTCAATTATGGCACACAAAGGAGCTGCAAAAGTCTATATGCAACCGGCTTCTGAAGGTACCGGTATTATTGCTGGTGGAGCCATGCGTGCTGTTTTTGAGGTTGTTGGCATTCATAATGTACTGGCTAAATGTATCGGCACCAACAATCCAATCAATGTGGTTCAGGCTACTCTGAAGGGTTTGTATGAAATGAATAGCCCGGAACTGGTGGCTGCAAAACGCGGTAAAACTGTAGAAGAGATAGCGGGGTAAATCATGGCTGATAAAAAAATGATGCAGGTTACCCTTACACGTAGCACAAACGGTCGTTTGGCTGCTCATAAAGCTTGTGTTGTCGGCTTGGGGCTTCGCCGTATGCACCAGACTGTTTCCGTTGAAGATACTCCGGCCACACGAGGCATGGTAAACCGTGTTTCCTACATGGTGCGGATTGAGGCATAAACAATGAAATTAAATACTTTAAAACCTGCCGAAGGCAGCAAGTTTGATTCCAAGCGTGTTGGCCGTGGTATTGGCAGTGGCTGGGGTAAGACCTGCGGGCGTGGTCATAAAGGTCAGAAATCACGTTCAGGTGGTTTTAATAAAGTGGGCTTTGAAGGCGGTCAGATGCCTTTACAGAGACGCTTGCCGAAAGTTGGATTTCGTTCGCGTAAGTCACTGGTTACCGGTGAGGTACGTTTGCATGAATTAATGAATGTAGAAGCCGATGTTATCGATATTGCTGCTCTGCATTCAGCCAATATCTTGCCACGTAACATATTACATGCACGCGTTTTCCTCTCTGGGAAAATTGATAAAGCCGTAACTATTCGTGGTCTGGGTGTTAGCAAAGGCGCTCTTGATGCCATAGTAGCTGCAGGTGGAAAGGTCGAAGACTGATATGTCGCTGAGTAGTTCATTATCGAAGTCGGCTGCTGGTGTTTCAGCGGGTAAATATGACGAGTTGCGTAGCCGTCTTTTTTTCTTGCTGGGCGCTTTGCTGGTTTACCGTATCGGCACATTTATACCTGTACCCGGTGTTAATCCGGAAGTTATAGCGTCACTTTTTAACCAGAATAAAGATTCTATTCTGGGCATGTTTAATATGTTCTCAGGCGGTGCCTTAAAACGTGCCAGTTTGTTTGCTCTGGGTATTATGCCCTATATTTCAGCTTCTATTATCATACAGCTGATGACATCTGTTATTCCTCAGCTTGAACAGTTGAAGAAAGAAGGCGAAGCCGGTCGAAGAAAAATTACTCAATATACCCGTTATGGCACAGTTATTCTGGCCACATTTCAGGCCATTGGTATCTCCACAGCTTTGCAAGGTCAGCAAGTTGCGGGAAGTGGTATCGTTGTTAATCCCGGATATGGCTTTGTACTGACAGCAACTGTATCACTGGTTACCGGCACCATGTTTTTGATGTGGCTGGGAGAGCAGATTACCGAGCGGGGTATAGGTAACGGTATTTCCATGATCATTTTTGGTGGTATTGTCGCCGGTTTGCCAGCGGCTGTCGGTGGTACCCTGGAATTAGCCAGGACGGGTGAGCTTAATACTTTGGCGATTCTTGCTTTATTTGTTTTGGCAACCCTTGTGACTGCATTCGTTGTATTTGTCGAACGTGGACAACGTAGAATTACCGTAAATTATGCCAAGCAACAACGGGGCAGAAAACTCTACCAGGCGCAATCCAGCCATCTTCCGCTTAAACTGAATATGGCGGGTGTTATTCCACCTATTTTCGCCTCTAGTATTATTCTATTTCCGGCAACTATCGGGCATGCGGTGGGTTCCAACGAATCCATGCGTTGGTTATCTGATATCACCAGCAAACTGGCTCCCGGTCAGCCTATTTACGTTCTTTGTTACGCCATAGCCATTATATTCTTTTGTTTTTTTTATACGGCCCTTGTCTTCAATTCTCGTGAAACTGCTGATAATTTGAAACGCTCAGGAGCCTTTATCCCAGGTATTAGGCCCGGCAAGCAAACGGCTAATTACATTGATGGCGTAATGTCCAGATTAACCCTGGCCGGTGCGATTTACATAACCCTGGTTTGTTTGCTGCCTGAATTTCTTATTGTGGGTTGGCAAGTTCCATTTTATTTTGGCGGTACCTCATTGCTTATCATTGTTGTTGTTGTCATGGATTTTATGGCGCAGGTTCAGGCGCACTTGATGTCTCATCAATACGACGGGCTTATGAAAAAAGCCAATCTTAAAAAATAAGCAGCAAGCAAATTTTGTTGTGACCACTTTTGTTATTTGATTTTTATATTATTTTTGGAGTAGCGCTATGAAAGTTCGCGCATCAGTTAAAAAGATTTGCCGTAACTGTAAAATTGTCCGCCGTAACGGTACGGTAAGGGTCATTTGCAAAGATGGTCGGCATAAACAACGCCAAGGTTAATATTATTGTGAAATCTGCTACATAATGCTATTATGGGCGGCTTCATGCGTAAATTGTGTTTCGGAGAAAAGTAAATGGCACGTATTGCAGGCGTTAATGTTCCTGACAGAAAACATGCAGGTATCGCACTCACTTCAATCTACGGTATCGGGCGCACCCGGGCCATAAAGATTTGCGAGGCAGCCAATATTGCACCGGATACGAAGTTATCTGATTTGGATGAATCCGTTTTAGAAACTATTCGTGGTGAAGTTGCCAAATTTACAACGGAAGGTGATTTGCGTCGGGAGATTTCGATGAATATCAAGCGCCTGATGGATCTTGGTTGTAATCGCGGAATTCGTCATCGTCGTGGATTGCCACTTCGTGGTCAGCGGACTAAAACAAATGCCCGCACACGTAAAGGTCCTCGCAGACCCGTTCGTTCATAATTTCATTTTAGTATTTAAAGTTTCAGGAATCTCTCATGGCTAAACCTAGCTCTGGCAAAAGCCGGAAGAAAATCACGAAAGTGATTTCTGATGGCATCGCACATGTACATGCGTCATTTAACAATACCATCGTAACTATTACTGACCGTCAGGGTAATGCGCTTTCATGGGCTACAGCAGGTGGATCAGGTTTTCGTGGTTCTCGCAAAAGCACACCTTTTGCTGCACAGGTTGCAGCGGATCGCGCTGGTGAAGTAGCCAAAGAATATGGAATGAAGAATCTGGATGTGCAAATCAAGGGTCCTGGGCCCGGTCGTGATTCGGCCGTACGCGCTCTGGCCAATGCCGGTTTTAAAATTACCAGTATTTCAGACGTCACACCGATACCGCACAACGGTTGCCGTCCTCCCAAGAAACGCAGAGTGTAATTAGGAGACTCAGCTAATGGCACGCTATATAGGTCCAACTTGTAAACTCAGTCGTCGCGAAGGTACAGACTTGTATCTTAAAAGCCGCGTACGTTCCATTGATACTAAATGTAATATGGAAAAAGTACCCGGTAAGACAGTAGAACGTCGTCGTCGTACTTCTGATTATGGTCTTCAGCTTCGTGAAAAGCAGAAAGTACGCAGACTTTACGGTGTTATGGAAAAGCAATTCCGTAATTATTACAAAAAAGCAGCAGCTACCAAAGGTGCTACAGGTGAGAACCTGTTATGTCTTCTTGAAGGGCGTCTGGATAATGTCGTATATCGCATGGGTTTTGGTAGTACCCGCGCGGAATCACGTCAGTTAGTCAGCCATAAGAGCATTCTGGTTAATGGCAACACGGTTAACGTTCCCTCATTTCAGGTAAGTGCCGAAGATGAAGTAAGTATCCGTGAAAAAGCCAAGAAGCAGGATCGTATCAAGAATTCTCTGGCTTTAGCTGAGCAATTGGGCTTTGTTGACTGGATTGATGTTGATGTCAGCGCTATGAAAGGTACCTATAAACGTATTCCGGAACGCTCTGATTTGCCAGCCGAGATTAATGAAAATCTCGTAGTTGAACTTTACTCTAAATAATATTGTTTCACCGGAGGCTTGCTACATGACCCATGCTGGATCTCAATTGCTGAAACCCAATCGTATCAGCGTTGATGCGTTGAATGCGACCAACGCCAAAGTGTCACTTGAACCTCTGGAACGCGGTTTTGGTCATACTCTTGGTAATGCATTAAGACGCATTTTATTGTCATCCATGCCGGGTGCCGCCATCACTGAAGTAAAAATTGACGGTGTACTTCATGAGTACAGCACTATTGAAGGTGTACAGGAAGATGTCCTCGATATCCTGTTGAACCTGAAGCAGGTTTCTCTGTCGGTGCACTCCTCCGATGCTACTGTTGTTGAAATGCATCTGTCTAAATCCGGCGCTGGTCCTGTAAAAGCCGGTGACATCCAGCTTCCGCATAATGCTGAAATTCATAACCCTGATTTCATTATCGCCAATATTACCGGCGATACCTCCTTAAACATGACCTTCAAGGTTCTTGTAGGACGTGGCTATCAACCTTCAACAGCTCGCGAAAATGAATCAGGCGAAGATCGTGAGATTGGCAGCTTGCAATTAGACGCATCCTTCAGCCCTGTTCGCCGGGTGTCGATTGCGGTTGAGTCAGCTCGTGTTGAAAATCGCACCGACCTTGACCGACTGGTTATCGAACTTGAAACTGACGGTAGTCTCGATCCGGAGCAGGCTATCCGTGATGCGGCCACTATTTTGCAGGACCAGCTTTCCAATTTTGCTGTTTTACAGGCAAGTACGCAGGATGATCAGGTATTCACAGAGGCTGAAAAACCCCAGTTTGACCCTATATTGTTACGTCCGGTTGATGATCTTGAATTAACCGTTCGTTCGGCTAATTGTTTGAAAGCCGAGAACATTTTTCTCATCGGTGACCTCATACAGCGTACAGAGGTTGAATTATTGAAGACTCCTAATTTGGGTAAAAAGTCTTTAACTGAAATCAAAGATGTACTGGCTAATCGTGGCTTATCCTTAGGAATGCGTCTGGAAAACTGGCCTCCTGAAGAGCTTACCACCACCAGTTAAATCACTAGTATTACGGATTAGTATCATGCGTCATAATAAATCAGGTCGTCAACTTAATCGTAACAGCAGTCATCGCAATGCGATGTTTCGTAACATGGCTTGCTCATTAATTAAACACGAACTCATTAAAACCACTCTGCCCAAGGCAAAAGAACTTCGTCGTGTTGCAGAGCCTTTAATTACTCTTTCTAAAGTGGATGGTGTTTCGCAACGTCGCCTGGCTTTTTCACGTTTGCGCGATAAAGAAGCGGTTGGCCATCTTTTTAATGAATTGGGCCCTCGCTATGCAAATCGTCCCGGCGGTTATTTGCGCATTTTAAAATGTGGCTTTCGCGCCGGAGATAAAGCACCTATGGCATGGGTAGAGCTGGTTGATCGTCCTCTTCCGGAAGTTGAGGATGAAGAATAGTAACCGAGTATTGAACTTACATTAAAAAAACCGGGCACTGCCCGGTTTTTTTTGTTATGCAGATTTTATGCCTATTAATTCTATAGGATAGCCGTCTGGATCTTCTACAAACGCAATAATGGTATTGCCTGCATTCATGGGGCCGGCCTCTCTGATTACTTTTGCTCCTGCCTGTTTCATTGCATGGCACGCCTTGTACACATCTTCCACTTCCAAAGCGATGTGTCCAAAGGCATCGCCCATTTCATAGTTATGGGTATCCCAGTTATGCGTTAATTCGATTACTGTGTTGCTATCTTCAGCACCATATCCTACAAAGGCCAGGG
>JAHXHF010000270.1 GCA_025656895.1 gamma proteobacterium symbiont of Bathyaustriella thionipta | reverse complement strand
GGGGGTCGCCAGTTGCGCAATTAAAAAAGTAAAAATAACGCTAAAATCGTGTCAAGCACTTTTTTGTGTTATTTTCGCTGAGTAGTTACAGTAAATCAAACAAAAAAGGCAGTTTAGCGCATGAATAATGGCAAATTGTGGCAATTTTTAGCCGCCGAACGGGTTGGCGGGGGGGGCAGGCCTTAGTGCGGGGTCTGATGAAGGCTTAGGCTTTTGCCAGCAGTCGGTCCAGTTGGTTGGCAAAAGCCTGCCGGTCAGACTGGCTGAATGATGCAGGGCCGCCGGTGTTAACGCCGCTGCTGCGCAGGCTGTCCATAAAGTCACGCATATTCAATCGTTGGCGAATATTTTCCGGGGTATAAAGTTCACCCCTTGGGTTAAGCGCAATGCCGCCTTTTTCTATCATTTCGGCCGCCAGTGGAATATCGGCCGTAATAACCAAATCACCGGCCCGGGATTGCTGCACAATATAGTTGTCGGCCACATCAAAGCCGGCACTCACCTGAACCGAGCGTATATAAGGCGAGCGCAAAACCTGTAAAGGCTGATTGGCAACCAGAATTAAAGGCACTTTTACGCGGTTGGCGGCCCGGTAAAGGATGTCTTTGATTACTTTCGGGCAGGCATCGGCATCCACCCAGATACGGAGACAAGTCATTATTTTTCTATTCCTGTTATTCTAGAGAGATTATTCTACGCCAAACGCGCAGATACTTGGTCTTCAGCAGGAATTTCTCATGTCCGATCCACAATCTCCCTCGATCAGTTTCAAAGATCTGAATCTGCCTTCCGACTTATTAACCGCACTGGATGCGGTGGGTTATGAAACCCCCTCTCCGATTCAGGCGCAAACCATTCCACCTTTACTGAAAGGCCTGGATGTATTGGGCCACGCACCCACAGGCACCGGTAAAACCGCCGCATTTGCATTGCCCTTGCTGGCGCGTCTGGATAGGCAGCAAAAACAGGTTCAGGTAATGGTGCTGGCACCTACGCGTGAACTGGCCATCCAGGTGTCTGAAGCCTTTCAGCGTTACGCCTCGCATATGCAAGGCTTTCATGTGGTACCCATCTACGGCGGGCAGGACTACAACATACAGATTCGCCAGTTAAAGCGCGGTGTGCAGGTGGTGGTGGGTACGCCGGGCCGGGTTATGGATCACATTCGTAAAGGTACGCTCAAGCTGGGTGGTTTGCAGGCACTGGTGCTGGATGAAGCCGACGAAATGCTGCGCATGGGCTTTATTGATGATGTGGAATGGATACTGGAGCAAACACCGGACAAACGTCAGATTGCCCTGTTCTCCGCCACCATGCCGAAGCAGATTCAGCGTATCGCGCGGCGTTATCTGAATGATCCGCAGGAAATTTCCATTAAGGCGCGTACTGCTACTGCGGACACGATTCGTCAGCGCTACTGGCTGGTCAGTGGTTTGCACAAACTGGATGCGCTGACCCGTATTCTGGAAGTGGAGCCTTTTGATGCCCTGTTGATGTTTGTACGCACCAAAATTGCGACTACCGAGCTGGCAGAGCGTCTGGAAGCACGGGGTCATGCGGCCGCCGCTCTGAATGGTGATATGCCGCAAAAACAACGCGAACAAATGATAGAACGGCTGAAAAAAGGCTCGCTGGATATTCTGGTGGCTACCGATGTGGCCGCGCGCGGGCTGGATGTGGAACGCATCAGCCATGTCGTGAATTACGATATTCCCTACGATACCGAAGCCTATATTCACCGCATTGGCCGTACCGGTCGGGCCGGGCGCAGCGGTGACGCCATTCTGTTTGTAGCACCGCGTGAACGGCGCATGTTGGGTGCCATTGAAAAAGCCACCCGGCAGAAAATCACTCCGCTGGAACTGCCTTCCACCGAGATGGTGAATAACAAACGTATTGCAGATTTCAAACAAAAAATCAGCGATACCCTGGCAGCGGGTGAACTCGACTTCATGCAGAAACTGGTGGAGCAATACCAGCAGGAACATGATGTACCGGCCGTGGAAATTGCGGCCGCGCTAACCAAACTGGCCGGTGGTGACCGCTTGCTGGTGAAGCATAAAAAAGAATCTGCCAAACATCGCAAACATGAATCAAGAAGCGAACCCGGCCGGCGTAAGGAACGCGGCAAGGCTGATTATGACAAGCCCCGCCGCGAAAAGCCCAGGCGTGAAAAATCACAAAAGCCAGCGGATAAAGACATGGAGCGCTTTCGTATCGAAGTGGGGCATGAGCATGAGGTCAAGCCGGGCAATATCGTGGGAGCCATTGCCAATGAAGCCGGGCTGGACGCGCAATACATTGGCCATATCGATATTCACAGCGAATACAGTCTGGTGGATTTGCCCAAAGGCATGCCCAATGAAATACTGCACGATCTGAAAAAAACCTGGGTGTGCGGTCAGAAGCTGGGCATCAAGCGACTGGAGCATTCAGCGAAAAAGAAAAAATTCAAACATAAGAGTAAAAAGCACAAGAAAACATCGGACAAATGATGCACAACCGTTTTTTGCCCTCAGGTTTATTATTGATGACCGGAATCACGACATGACCGATTGCTGCTCTTCATCCTGCACCCCGCACAAGCCGCCGCGCAAGCATAGCTGTCCGCAAAATGGCATTCAGTATGCGGCGGTGGCGGCCGCCACCATCAAGCATCACATCAAAGCCCCGTGGAACTGGCCGGAGCCGCAGCAGGCCTGGTATTTCTGTGATGATCCTGATTGCCCGGTTGTTTACTTTGCCGAGGATAATTCGGTCATTGAGGAAGCCGCCTTGCGCACCGAGGTCGGCAAGAAGCATCAGCGGGCAGACTCTTTGCTCTGTTACTGCTTCGGCGTCACCTATGCGGAAGCACATGCCAACCCGCCAGTCAGAGACTATGTGAAACAGGAAACCAAAGCGCATACCTGTGCCTGTGACAAGCGCAATCCCTCGGGTCGCTGTTGTCTGGCCGATTTTCCGAAAATATAAATTTTTTTAGGGTATAATGACTTTTTTCGGGTGCTTGTCCGGTTAGCACCCATGATGGATCGGCAAGCCAGCAGGCTTGCATGATTGTCGGAAAAACACTTGAGTCGTTCGTCCATCACTCTGCTCGTTCAGCGTCAGACTTCCCGCTCACATAATTTTAATCCAGCCCGAACCGGCTTCTGCAGAACACTCTGCAAGAAGGGCAAGACTGGAGTCATACCCAATGTCATTTGATACACTCGGCCTTTCGGCCGAACTTCTGCGCGCCATCAGCGAGCAGGGATACAGCAAACCCACCCCTATTCAAAGCAAAGCCATCCCGGTTATTCTGCAAGGCAAAGATGTTCTCGCCGGTGCGCAAACCGGCACCGGCAAAACTGCCGGTTTTACCTTGCCTTTGTTGCACCACTTAAGTAGCCGAAAAGCAAAAGATGGTAAACGCCCGGTACGTGCGCTGGTACTTACCCCCACCCGTGAACTGGCGGCGCAAGTCGGTGAAAGCGTTGAAACTTATGGTCGTCATTTACCCTTGAAGTCAGCCATTATTTTTGGTGGCGTAAAGATCAACCCGCAAATTCAAAAACTGCGGCAGGGTGTGGATATCCTTATTGCCACCCCGGGGCGCTTACTGGATCACGCCCAGCAGAAAACCGTGGATTTATCCCAGGTTGAAATTCTGGTGCTGGATGAAGCCGACCGCATGCTGGATATGGGTTTTATCCACGACATAAAAAAAGTTCTGGCACTGCTGCCGAATAACAGCGTGCGCCAAAACCTGCTGTTTTCTGCCACCTTCTCAAACGAGATCAAGCAACTGGCAAACCGTTTGTTGAGTAGCCCGGAATTGATCGAAGTGGCCCGCCGCAACACCACCGCAGAAAAGATTAAGCAAGTGGTTTATCCGGTGGATAAAAGCCGCAAGCGTGAATTGCTCAGTCATATGATTGGCTCAAAGAACTGGCGTCAGGTGCTGGTCTTCACGCGTACCAAACACGGCGCCAATCGTCTGGCCAAACAGTTGGAGATGGACGGCCTGAGCACCGCAGCCATTCACGGTAATAAAAGTCAGGGCGCCCGTAGCAAAGCGCTGGCCGGTTTTAAAGCAGGCAGGATTCGGGTACTGGTCGCCACCGACATAGCCGCGCGGGGACTGGATATTGACCAGTTACCGCATGTGGTGAACTTTGAATTGCCCAACGTGCCGGAAGACTATGTGCATCGTATCGGTCGCACGGGTCGCGCGGGCCATGAAGGTGAAGCCATGTCATTGGTGTGTGTGGACGAACACAAACTGCTGCGCGACATTGAGCGCCTGCTAAAGCGGCCCATTCCCAGGCTTACCCTGGAAGGCTATGAACCGGATCCCAGTATCAAAGCAGAGCCGATTCAGAATGGCCGCAACGGCAAAGGCCGCTCACAGCCCGGTAATCGCCGGCAAACCCGGCATAAAGGTCAGGCGCCTTCCCAAAAACGCCGCAGCAGCAAAGCCAAACAAAAGCAGGAAAAGGCGCATCCTGCCTGGGGTAATCGTTAAAGCTTGATCGCTAACATTTAATCATTAAAGGCATCAATGCCGGCTATGGCCTCTTTCATGGCTTGCGGCCGGTTGTAATCAATCGCAAGAGGCCAGCGGCTGCCACCCGTTTCATAAACCAGGGTCGGAAAAGAAGAAGCCCCCAACTGGCGGGCCAGCTGGATTTGTGCGTCCAGGGCCTGTGCGGTTTCCGCGCTGTTCAACTGATGCAGAAAGCGCTTTCTGTCCAGTCCCAGGGATTCTGCCAGTTCAAGCAGAGTGCTGTCATCGGAAGGGTTGCGCGCCTGCTCATAATAGGCACGCTGAATGGCTTCGGTCATGGCATCTGCGAGCTGATACTCTGCCGCCACAAGGACCGCACGGCAGGCCGGGTAAGTGCTGCGACGCGGCCGGCACTCGGACCAGAAAGTAAAATTGAAATGAATACCGGGAACCTTTAACTGAATGCGTTTCCAGGTTTGTTGCAGTTGCTCACGCAGGGCTTGCGGCATGGGTTCGTCACTATCCACTGCCAGTCCGCCCAGAACTTTTTGAATTTCCAGATCGGGTAATAATCTTTGCAGTTCATCCAGCGCCGGGCGAAAGGCCCAGCACCAACTGCACATCGGGTCGTGAATGTAATACAACTTTTTAGCCGGCAAGACAGACTCCCCTGTTTGAGGCAGGTGCCCCTCAATAGTTCAAGGTTTCACGGTTAAAAGGGCTGGCCGGTTTTTTGCCCAGAATAAACTGTAAAACCGAATTCATGCTGGCAACATCGTTGTCAAAACCACCGTGGGTGCGGCTGCGGGTAATTTTTCCCGACAAACCATCGCTGTAGCACACGCCAAACTTTTTGCCTAAGGCTTTTACCTTGGCCTGTTTTAACAGCGGCGCGGAATATTGCTGCATACCCAGAATCTTTTCCGGTAGGTTTTCCTCAAAGGCGCGTGACACCAGATACAGCAGAGATTTACGGTAAACCTGTCCGACCTGATCGTCCTGTTCCAGCTTGTCAATAAGATTGAATACCTGCATTTTATCAATACCAAACTGGTTTTTGTCGCCACCTAAATGCGGCAGATAATGGCTGTGGAACAAATCGACCGAACAGGCCGGCGCCAGTAATGAACAACTGCCTATGCGTAATTGTGGCGCTATGGTTTGCAAGGCCTGCAGCAGATGAGCCAGCAGAATGGCCCCGGTACTGTGACCGACCAGATGCACGCTCAGTTTCGCATCGGCTCGGGCGGCCAGTTCCTGCAGGAAAATCTGCAGCGTTTCGTGGCCGGCTCCTGTCGGCTGAAAAGGCAGTTTTGCGCCGGCTTTCATTTCACGCCACAAGGCGCGCCCCGGAATACGGGTGGCCCATTCCAGTATTTTGTCCGTCCAGTCGCTAACCCCGCCGGCACGTTCCTCGGTTTTCTGTTTGCGCCGGTAAATAACGTCCTTCAATTCTTCCATGATGCCGGTGTCGTACATGAAATGATAAGGATAAATACCGTTATCCTTAAAGGTTTGCTGCAGGGCGGCAATGCGGGTAGCCGAGTCTTTGGGGGAATTCAGCCCGCCGTGCGCGTACAACAGCAAATGCTGGTATTCATCGGTTTTGGCAGCCACAGCTTTAGCGGTAGTGCGCACATCTTCGGCATTACTCCAATAGCGTCCCTGGCGATGAAAGCGGCCATCGTCCACGTGCACAAAATGTCCGGCAATTTCGCTTCTGGGCGGTGAAGCTTTGGCCTGGGCCGCACTGCGATTTTTTTCACCCACATCCGGCAAATGCCAGATTTGCGGCGTGGGCAGGGCCAGGCTGAATACCCAGGCATCCATTAAATTCCGGTGCCAGTCCTCGTAGGGCCATAAGGCCAGGCCTTTTTTACCCCAGCCTTCGCTCCAGGAATTTTGTATCCAGAAACCCTCGCGGTTATAGCCGACAATGGCAAAGGCATGGCCGCCATCATTCTGTTCTTCAAAAGGAATAAGACCGGATTCGGGGTCCGCTTTCTGCCAGCCCGCATGGGTTCTGGCCGAGCAATAAACCGCACCGGCTTCATTCAATGCACTGTGAAAATCAGAAATACGCGGCTGAATACGGTAATAAGCCGCAATGGTATTGTTGCGCGCGTCTTTCGCGCGTTTTACCGTCAATGCGCCGGCTTCATGGGCTTTGTAAGGCCACAAACTGTCGCGGCACACCCCCATGTTATACCAGCCCTTGATAGCGCCCCGGCAACTGGAACCGGCCTCATCCTCACCCGGCCATTCATCATGCCGTTTGGCCATTTCATACAACATGCGCGGACTGACACGGGTTTTGCTGTTGCGCTGCCGGTTGAGCAAATTAATGATGGCGGCCAGCGCAAAGCCGGTACAACTGGCCTCGGTTTTCTGATCCAGAATGGTCAAACCGGAAGGCGCCCGCAAATAGCGCCGCAACTGCCCCAGGGAAGGCTCATACGGCCAGTCACGCAAATCCGGCACATCCGATAAAGCGTTCAGTAAATAACCCTGCCCCGTGGTTTTTATGTTGCGTGCGGCCATGCTCAATTTCCTTGTATGTTCTTGTGCAACTATAGTTGAAAATGACCTGGGGGAGGTCGGTCCGTTAATCATTTGGCAATCTTGCCAAACTGGTTTTCTGTCCACAGGCCGGTATAGTGCGGGTATTCATTTACACACCAGCTACCAGCATGACTGATTCAATTTTGCCGCAACACACAGAAGAAAATCCGGGCAGTGCTTTCTGCAGGCAGTTCCCGCGTATCCGGCGATATCAATTTCAGTTTACCCTGCGTGATGCCGCGCAACTGCCGGCTTATACCGGCTCAAGCTGGCGCGGACTGCTGGGGCATGGTTTGCGCCGCGCGGTCTGTGTCATGCGGGATACCGAATGTGCTCATTGCCTGCTGGCCGGCGGTTGCGCGCATGCCTTTATTTTTGAATCGCTCGCCGGTGGTCGCAATGCCGGTAAAGGGCCGGATCACATCCCGCCACCCTATATCCTGCATCTGGGCCTGCAGGACCGCCAGTCTTATTCAAAAGGCGACAGCCTGTGTCTTGAAATACGTTTAATCGGTAAAGCCAATGACTATCTGCCCTATCTGATCCACGCCTTCTATCTGGCCGGAGAACTGGGTATAGGGCGTGACAAGGCGCGCTTTGATGTCACAAAAGTGAAAGCGGCCACCATTGACAGCCTTGGCTGGGAAACGGTGTACAGCCAGGGAGGTCAGGTAACAGACTTACCCGCGACAACAGGCGCAACCATCCCGTCACCAGCCACTGCCAGCCGCATCACTCTGACCACACCCTTGCGCGTCAAGCATCATGGGCATTTTCTCAACCCGAACACCTTTGACAGTCAACATCTGTTTAACAGTCTGGCGCGCAGGCTGGCAGAAATGAATGCACACTACGGCCATGCAGAGCCATCCATCAGCTGGCGTGAATTGCTGGCACAACAAAAGCCGCCGCAAGCCACCGAAAGCCGACTGCAATGGCATGAATGGACACGTTATTCATCCCGCCAGAAAAGCAAAATGCAAATGGGCGGCATCATCGGTCACATTGATTTTCAGCCGCGGGCGCTACAGCCCTGGATGCAGCTGTTATGGCTGTGGCAATGGCTGCATCTGGGTAAATCCTCATCCATGGGACTGGGCGCTTATGAACTGAACGGCAATCTTGCCAAAACCGACAAAACCGCAAAAAAAGGGCAAACTGCATCCGCATGAAACAGCCAACCAGCACCGCGCACAAACCACCGCAAAACTATGACCAGCGTATTCTGCTGGCGGTAACCGGACTGTCGCCACAGATTGTTACCGAAACCCTGTATGGTTTGATACACGCGCAAACCCCCTTTATTCCCACCCGGGTACATGTCATCACAACGCAGGAAGGCGCCGAACGGGTACGGCTGGAACTGATCAGCAGGCAGCCCGGCTGGTTTCATCGTTTGCGGGCTGACTACAAACTGCCGCCCATTACCTTTAGCGAAGCACAGATTCATGTGCTCACGGATGGTAACGGGCAAGCTCTCAGTGATATACGCAGCCCCGCAGAAAACCGCGCGGCCGCCGATTTTATCAGCGAACAGGTGCGCAGCTTAACCGCCGATGAAAACTCCGCCCTGCATGTATCACTGGCCGGCGGGCGCAAAACCATGGGCTTCTTTGCGGGATACTCACTGTCCCTGTTCGGCCGGCCGCAAGACCGGCTATCGCATGTACTGGTCTCCGAACACTATGAATCCTGCGCCGATTTTTTCTATCCCACGCCGGCCAGCCAGGTAATCTATACGCGCGCCAACAAACCGCTGGACAGCAAAGACGCGCGCATCACGCTGGCGGAAATACCCTTTGTGCCACTGCGTCCCTCACTGGGTGAACAGTTACTGAAAGACAAAACCAGCTACAACCAGGCCGTCACTACAGCCGCCCGGATATTCAATACCCCGGAAGTAGTGATTGATCCTGCCGAAAAATCATTGACCTGCTCGGGTGACCGAGTCAACCTGCCGCCCATGCAAATGACCGTTTATTGCTGGATAGCCGAAAAACGCCAGCAGGATCAGTTCATACAAATACGGGAAGAAAAGACCAATGGAAAAGAGCTGTTAAGCTGGTATGCCCGCCTGTATGGTGAATTTAGCGGAGGTTACGAAGGGATGGAGGCCGCCATTGAACGCAATCATGGCATGGAGGCCAATCAACTCGAATCGCATTTTTCAAAAATTAAATCTACTCTGGGAAAAGTGCTGGGAGAACCTTTGGCAAAAAAATTTGCAGTCAGCTCCAGTGGCAAAAACAACCACAAACGCCACACGCTTCAGGGGGTCGAACCGCAACATATTCATATAAGGAACTGATGGCAGGATTGCCAGCTCTGTGGGTGCAGGAAAATTCTGAAATAATCAATTACTATCACTAAAGGGTCATAAATATCAGCAACCCGGTAGCCCATACCTGCCTTGAATTGCCGACAGGCCAGTGCATAAGAATACCGAAGCAAAAAAAGAACAGCAAGGAGTAAGCATGTATTCACTTTTATTTGAACTCAATTCGATACAAACGTATCTGTTTGCCAGTGGCAAACTGCGTGACATGATAGCTGGCAGTGAATTATTGGATCAATTAACCAATCAGAATATTAAGAACAATCTGCTTGACAGTGTTTTGTGCGCAGCTGAAATAAGTCAGGATATTGAGTTTTCACGTCGGGCTGGTGGCGCGTTTTATGCGTTCTGTATGGATAAAACCGTTTTGGATAAATTGCTCGGCTTATGGACGCTGGCCATCCAGCAATGGGCGCCTGGCCTGTCCTATAGTTTGGGGCGAGGCCAAGGGGGTGATTATACAACCGCTTTCACATCGGCCCGGAAGAATTTGCAGGCAGATGCGGGGCGCTTGAGACAGCAACTACCATTCGCAGCGCCTGTAGCGCACCGAGTAGGACGCACCGGTCTGGCTGCAGAAAAATATACCAGAAAAAAATCAGAATGGCTGGATGCCTCTGGTGTCCGTCGCAAGGTATTTTCTGATCTTGCCAAAGCAGAATTCTGGAAGCGCTTTTCACCCGAATCCGCACAATTAAGATGGCATGACTGGCCTACCGATCTTGATTCGGATAACGAAGACGGGCGAGGGCATTTTCCCTTTAATGGTGATGACCATACCATTGCCCTGATCCATGCCGATGGCAACGGCCTCGGGCAGGTATTGATGGAAGTGCAGAAAGCAGTCAAACAGGCTCCAGATAAGTTTATTGAATTTTATCAGGGTGTGTCTAACATGATAGAAGCCAGCACCCAGGCTGCTGCACGCGCTGCGACACAGGAAGTACTATTGCCGCGGCGTAAAGAGGGCCAATGCCTACCGGCCAGACCCCTGTTATTGGGGGGTGACGACATAACCATTCTGGTAAGAGCAGATTTGGCACTGGCGTATATCCAGGTATTTTCCCGTGCATTTGAAGAAGAGAGCGGTAAGCGACTTGGGGAACTGGCCATTGAAGGTTTACCCGAACGTCTCACCCTTGGGTTTGGCGTGGTATTCATGCGTGCCAGTCAGCCTTTTTACATGGCAATCAATTTATGTGAGCAAATGATGGCGGAGGGAAAAGCCACAGCCAAACAACTGGATATGCAGCATCCACCCGCAACACTGGTATTTCAACGTGTTACTACAAGTCTGGTAGACAGTTACGACCAAATACGGGAAACCCGATTAAGCCACAAGGGCAAAAATACAAGTTATATCGATACCCTGGGTACTTATGCCATTGAGCCGCACGAGCAGTTGCCCAACATGCAGCATCTGCTGGAGCTGGCTGAGTTGCTTGCGCATGAAGATATGGCGCACGGTCCCACACGCCAGTTGCTGACATTGATAGGTCAATCGGAAGATGAAGCCCGCCGACGTTATCGCCGTTGGCGTCGATTGATGAAGGAAAACAAGTCTGGATTGTTAAAGAAATATAACGATGGGTTGCAGAAGCTGATCTCATCAAGCAAAAATGATTTGCCGTACAGTCAGGCCGATGCACAGGGAATCAGTTGCAGTCCGCTGGCCGACGCCCTGGCACTGGTCAGCGTAGCTGCAGTTGGAACAGGTACAAGCAGGGTGGTTAGTGATAAAGGGGAGCAAGGCGAATGAAGAGCGCTGTATTACTTATCAATATAAAAAGCTACTGGCATGCGGGTAGTGGGCGCGGATCGGGAGCGGTACTGGATGCGGTCGTCCACCAGGATAGCCAGGGTCTGCCGGTACTGCCTGGTCGGCACATCAAAGGTTTACTGCGTGATGCACTCATGCGGGCCGCTGACTGGGAATGGGATAACTATTCCGGCCTGGCGGAACGGCTGTTTGGTGAGGCAACCGAAAATCGCACGATTGATGCTGCGCCTCCCTCATCGAGCTGTTTGCGCGTCAGTGATGCCACCTTGCCAGAGGATGTAATGGCATGGTTGGTCAGTGAATCAGGCCGGGATTTACGCACCCACCTCTATCAAAGCCTGTATATGACAGCGATCAATCATGAAACAGGTGTAGCTGAAGACAAAAGCCTGCGAGGAATAGAAGTGACGGTACCACTGGCGCTGTCAGCAACCATCAGTTTGGTAGCGGGTCAGCAGGCCCCGAAAAACTGGCAGCAGAAAATAGCAAAAGTGTTGCCGCTGATCCATGCTGTAGGCGCTCATCGCACACGTGGGCTGGGGCGCGCTGAATTGCATTTGCAGGAGATCGAATCATGAAGCAGCAGGCCCTACTGATAGATTTACTGGATGATTGCGTGTTCAGTGCACGTTCTGCAACGGAAGGCGCGCATGAATCGCTGGATTATATTCCGGGAAGTGCTTTGCTGGGTGCGGTTGCAGCAGAGTTATACAGCGGCCTGAATATAGAAACGGCATTTGCAGCTTTCCACTCCGGGCAGTTGCGTTTTGGCAATGGTCTGCCGTGGAACGGCAACAGTGTCGGCTGGCCCATGCCCTATGTTTGGCATCATGCGAAGAATGAAAAGCCCGCAGAAGACGGACGCTTACAGGAAAACCAGATATTCAAGGGATCGCAAGTCGGCAACAACCGCCAGGCAAAACAGCTGCGCTCAGGTTTTGTGCATGAAAATGGGCAATGGAGTCGGCCAAACCATTCCTTGCACATGAAAACGGCCATTGACTCACAAACAGGCCGCGCTTCAGAGGGGCAGTTATTTGGTTACGATGCTCTGCACAAGGGGCAGCGCTTTGTTAGCTTTTTAGAAGCCGATGATGGCTTTGATTCAGCTGTTTTTTAACAAATAGTGAGCACACTACAGGGTGAAGTCTTGCTTGGTCGTTCGCGCTCGGCAGAATATGGTCGTGTCAGAATTAGAACGATGGAACTGGACAGGCCGTCACCCGGCAGCATTTCCAATGAGGCTTTAACACTCTGGTTGCTGTCCGATGTTGCACTTATCGACAGTCAGGGCCGGATGAGTATTGAGCCTAATGGCGATACGCTGGGTATTCCCGACGCAGCCGTGGCCTGGGACAAAACCTTTGTTCGCACACGCCGCTACTCACCCTGGAATGCCGCACGGCATGGCTTTGATCGTGAGCGGCAGGTATTAACGGCGGGCAGCGTGATACATCTGAATTTAAAAACAGCCTTAAGTGTAGAAATGATATCCCGTTTACACCAGGGACTGGGTCTCTATCGCGAAGCCGGGCTAGGCAGAGTATGGGTCAATCCGCCGATGTTGGCGGATGAACATCCGTCATTCAAGTCAACAAATCGTCCTGACACGGCCGTGAGCCCTGGCAAGCCGGATGACCCGCTGATAGCCTGGCTCCAATCCCGCCGGACTGACTGGAAAGAACAGGCTGAAGAAGAAGCCAGAAGATTGGCCGAATCCATTGCTGCGGCCATCAAACGTGCCCGCCATTTTGCGGGTGTTGCCCCGGCATTACCCTATGGTCCTTCAAAGTCTCAATGGGGAACGGTGATGCATGCGGCTAAAAATGCCCATTCATCGCAAGCACTACAGCAAAAACTGTTTGAGGGTGACGCTGCGGTGATCAAGCCTAAGGGTGAGGGTTGGTTGATAGAAATTCCACCCGAAGACGGGCGTGAAGAATGGAAGAATCTGGCCAGTTTTTTGCGGGAACAACTAAAGCCAAAAGATGAAGCTGACAGGATCTATATCCATAAAATCCGTGTACTGTCTCGTCATCTGCAGGACGATATTGAAAAGAGGAGGGTTTGATCATGCAGCAAAGCAGACTTTACATAGCACGGCTGGTACTGGAAGCTGACACCGCATTATCGATCAATTCCGGCAGCCCGGACGGGGTATTCGATACGGCACTGGTACGAGACGCCAACAACCTGCCGGCCATTCCGGGTTCTTCCCTGGCAGGTGTGTTACGCCATTTGTGGCGAGATGAATACGGGCAAGCCGATGAAAACAGCTTATTCGGTTTTCAAGCCGGAAGCGAAGGCGCAGCCTCGCCTCTGAGTATTTCCTGGGGCGTACTGCTTAACAGCAAGGGAAATGCGGCTGAAGGCCTGATTTTAGATAAGCAATATCTGCAAGACCCTTTATATGCCAGTGTATTACAGCAAATGGATACACCGGTGTATCGCGACAGGGTACGCCTGGGGCACAAGGGCGCGGCTCTGGATAGTGGCAAGTTTGACCGTGCCGTATTGCCGGCAGGGCATCGCTTTGCGCTGGAAATACGTTTGTGGGCAAAGCCTGAAGAAGATGACGTACTGTGGCGGCAATTATTGGCACTCCTGATCCACCCCGGCTTTCGGCTGGGGGGTGCCACCCGTGCCGGTCTGGGGCGCATGAAGCTTGTCAGTCTGCATCAGCAGCAGTTTGATATGAAAAACCCGCAGTCACGTGATGCCTTTCTAGGAGTCTGTCGGACTTAACAGACATAATTTAGTATAATAGTAGGGAGTTTATAACCTGAAGTTTCACTGTTTTTTTAAGAATCTTGTTTGGCAAAAACCATTCATAAGCATGCTCATGCTACCGATAGAAATAACTTATAAAT
>JAHXHF010000200.1 GCA_025656895.1 gamma proteobacterium symbiont of Bathyaustriella thionipta | reverse complement strand
TAAGTTATTTCTATCGGTAGCATGAGCATGCTTATGAATGGTTTTTGCCAAACAAGATTCTTAAAAAAACAGTGAAACTTCAGTAACTATAATGAGAATGAAATAGATGAACCCCATAACCATTGCTTTATTAGTACTTATTTCAGTACCCATGATCGAATTGTATGTGTTGATTTCGGTCGGTTCTGAAATTGGCGCGTTTTCTACCATAGCACTAACCCTGTTCACGGCAGCCCTCGGTATCTGGCTGGTACGCCTGCAGGGGTTGGGAACGGCTTTGCGTGCGCGTGAGGCCATGGCGCGTGGCGAAACACCGGCCATGGAAATGATGGAAGGGGCATTGCTGTCGGTAGCCGGTTTTATGTTGTTATTTCCCGGTTTTATCAGCGACAGTCTGGGCTTCTTGCTGTTATTGCCGCCACTGAGAAAATGGCTGGTATTGAACTGGATAAAGAAAATCTCGGTTTCCGGCGCCTATACGACACAAACCCGCACACAATCCCGGCGTACCCTTGAGGGTGAATACCGGCGGCATGATGACTGATTCGGGGTTGATCAAGCGTGCCCATCCATGGTTCACAGAAAAAAATATTTTGAAATAATTTTACTGTCTGCCCTTGACTCTCGATAATTCGCCCATATTATTAGCACTCACTCGAGACGAGTGCTAATAATCGCATTCAACGATTTATATTTATGTTTGATGAGGCTGTTTGTGCAGTAACTCATTGGTAACCATTTAACACTTAAAGGAGTGTCTATAAATGAATATCCGTCCTCTTCACGACCGGGTTGTCGTGCGTCGCAAGGAAGAAGAACGTACCAGCGCCGGTGGCATCGTACTGCCGGACTCGGCTACTGAAAAACCCATTCTGGGTGAAGTGCTGGCCGTAGGTAACGGCAAGGTATCTGATCAGGGTGAAGTGCATCCTCTGGATGTCAAAGTTGGCGATACCGTACTGTTCGGTAAATATTCCGGCACCGAAGTCAAACTGGATGACGAAGAAGTACTGGTAATGCGCGAAGACGACATCATGGGTGTTGTGGAAGGCTAAGCGGCCTGTTAATCGCGTTTATTCGATCAATCATATTTCAGGAAAAAGAACATGAGTGCAAAAGAAGTAAAATTTGGTGATGAATCCCGTCAGCGTATTCTGGCCGGTGTCAATATTCTGGCCAATGCAGTAAAAGTAACCCTGGGTCCGAAAGGCCGTAATGTAGTACTGGAAAAGAGCTTTGGCGCTCCCACCATTACCAAAGACGGTGTTTCGGTAGCCAAGGAAATCGAGCTGGCCGACAAGTTTGAAAACATGGGCGCGCAGATGGTTAAAGAAGTATCTTCGCAGACCTCTGATATTGCCGGTGACGGTACTACAACAGCCACCGTACTGGCACAGGCCATGGTACGTGAAGGACTGAAAGCGGTTGCCGCCGGCATGAACCCGATGGATCTGAAGCGCGGTATGGATAAAGCCGTAGCCAATGCAGTAGGTGCATTGCAGGGCCTTTCGAAAGACTGCGCCGATGATAAATCCATCGCCCAGGTAGGCGCTATCTCGGCCAACTCTGACACAGCGATCGGTGACATTATTGCCGAAGCCATGCAGAAAGTAGGTAAAGAAGGTGTTATCACGGTTGAAGAAGGCACCGCCCTGGACAATGAGCTGGCTGTTGTGGAAGGCATGCAGTTTGATCGTGGCTATCTGTCGCCATACTTCATCAACAATCAGCAAAGCCAGACAGTGGATCTGGAAGACCCGCTGATTCTGTTGCACGACAAAAAAATCTCCAACATCCGTGATTTGCTGCCGGTACTGGAAGCTGTGGCCAAATCCAGCCGTCCGTTGCTGATTATTGCAGAAGACCTGGAAGGCGAAGCGCTGGCTACTCTGGTAGTCAACAACATGCGTGGCATTGTTAAAGTAGCCGGTGTTAAAGCGCCGGGCTTTGGTGATCGTCGCAAAGCCATGCTGCAGGATATCGCAATTCTGACCGGAGGCACCGTGATTTCAGAAGAAGTCGGCCTGTCTCTGGAAAAAGCCACTCTGGAAGACCTGGGCTCTGCCAAGAAAATCCAGATTACCAAAGAAGAAACCACCATTGTTGATGGTGCCGGTGTTGCGGCTGATATTACTGCCCGTGTCGAGCAGGTACGTACCCAGATCGAAGAAGCTACCTCAGACTACGACAAGGAAAAACTGCAGGAACGTGTAGCCAAACTGGCCGGTGGTGTAGCCGTTATCAAAGTAGGTGCCGCCACAGAAGTGGAAATGAAAGAAAAGAAAGCACGCGTTGAAGACGCACTGCACGCAACCCGTGCAGCGGTTGAAGAAGGCGTAGTTCCCGGTGGCGGTGTTGCACTGGTTCGCGCACTGTCAGAAGCCAAAGGCACTGCTGGCGACAACCATGATCAGGACGTCGGCGTAACCATTGCCTGTCGATCCATGGAAGAACCACTGCGTCAGATTGTTGCCAATGCCGGTGATGAACCTTCAGTCGTACTCAACAAGGTTGCAGAAGGCGAAGGCAACTTCGGTTTCAATGCCGCAACAGGTGAGTATGGTGATCTGGTAGAAATGGGCGTATTGGACCCCACCAAAGTAACCCGTTCAGCGCTGCAAAACGCAGTATCCATTGCTGGCCTCATGATTACCACCGAAGCGATGGTAGCCGACGAGCCTCAGGACGATGCTCCAGCCGCTATGCCGGGTGGTGATATGGGTGGCATGGGCGGAATGGGCGGAATGGGTGGTATGGGCGGCATGATGTAAGCCGTTTCATCACTCATAACGTTTCATGAGTAAAGCCCCGTCATTCTGTGAATGGCGGGGCTTTTTTTGTAGAGTTAAAGCATTCAGCAGGCGGGAAGAAGCCTGAATAAAGGGACACATAATCCTGCAATCCGCCCCGTAGCGGTCTTCCTCCAAGCGATGAATCGAGCATGGGTACGATTTTGCAGCTATCATATTGTCTTATGACCCGCTCGAGGCGGTCAACTGAGGAATCCAGGATAATGCAACGCTGTGAATGGGCCAGTAACGTAGAGCCGCTGTACACGAAATATCATGATGAAGAATGGGGCCGACCACTCTTTGATGACCGCAAGCTGTTTGAAATGCTGATTCTGGAAGGTGCCCAGGCCGGATTGAGCTGGATCACCATCCTCAAAAAAAGGCAGCATTACCGCCAGGCATTCGATGATTTTGATGCCGAAAAAATTGCCTGTTACAGCGATAGCAAGCGTATCGCCTTATTACAGGATGCCGGTATTATCAGAAATCGACTGAAGATAAACGCCGCCATTGTAAACGCACAGTGCTACTTGAAGATACTGGATGAATTTCAGGGGTTCAGCGACTACCTCTGGCAATTTGTTAACGGAAAACCCATCCGCAACAGTTGGAAAAGCATGCAGGATATTCCTGTTTCCACTCCTGAGTCAGAGGCCATGAGCAAAGCACTGAAAAAACGTGGCTTCAAATTTGTCGGCCCCAGGATTTGCTATGCCTTCATGCAGGCTGTGGGTATGGTGAATGATCACACAAGCGATTGTTTTTGTTACCGGTCGGCCAGTTGAGTGGAAACAAAAGCGTGTTGTACCTGTATAACGCTTAAAATTCAGGATAATAGTGGTTTTCTGGATTATCCTCCGTGTCCTGCTATATTGAGGGCTTTTTTATTCAAGGTGCCGAAGTTCTTGTTGTAACAATGATGCGCCGCGCTGGGCGATATGGATGAATGATCCGGTAATAATCGAAGAATAAGGTACAGATGGATTAAAAACGGTTACTCAAGTATTATCTTGGGCGGTTGAAATTCTGTTTTTTAGGTGATCAAAATGAAATGCGATGGTATTTGGAAAGTAGAGATGATAGGGTCAAATGGCTGGGAACGTATTGCCACAGCTTTTATGAAAAAAGGAAAGTATATGGCGGCCGGCACCAATCACTACTCGGTTGGAAGCTATACCCAGGATGGTGATAATGTGGTGATATCAATACTTCTCAAACAACAAGGCGTTTTACGCACTGTTTTTGGAATAAAATCCCCTTCCAAATTGGATATCACCATAAAAGGTAAGATCAGGAAAGATAAAATTACCGGCAAAGGCAAGGCGAAAGGGGCTAAGAAACACGAAATCCAGATACGTCTTTCCCTGCTTGAGCGCTTTAAGTAATGTGAAATAGTTTCAGGTTTCTTCACATTACTACATGGTGTGCGGAAATCTGAACGGCTTTATGTCCATGATGGGAATGGATAATGACCACTATTTGCCTCTGACAGCCATGTGGCAAGCTGTAAAAATCAATCGAGTCCGCCTCGATCGCTTTGATTGGATCGTTTGCTATAGAAAAAATACTTATCCTCCTTCATTCGCCCACCCTACCTGGGTTAGGGCATTCCCGGGGAGCACAGAGCTGCCCATGGGAATACGGATCGTGATATGAGCTACGCGATCATCATTCCATAAAAATTCAAGGGGCTGTCAGAGTAGTTGCAATGCCCTTAACCCGGATATTTCACCCGGTCGCTCTGAAATTAAGCCATTGTCGTTAATGATGATTCACCGAATATAAGCAAAGTACGAAGGGTAACCGGGCACCGCTGAACGCGCCCTCGCACCGGTCTCGCCGCCCAACCGTGGTATTGGCTCAATCATCAATAGCTTATGCTATTGACTCAATCGCAAATCCACAGCTGAACGACGATCCTGGCACGATCATCGCGTTCCCGGGTGAAACATCCGGGTTAAGGTGATGGGTTCGGGTGCTGTAACTGCAGTGCTTCAATTTCCTGTATGATTTCCGGGCTTAGCGATACCTGCATACTGTCTATATTACTGCGTAACTGCTGCATGTTGGTTGCGCCGATAATGTTGGAGGTAACAAAGGGGCGGCTGTTGACAAAGGCCAGTGCCATTTGTGCCGGGTCCAGGTTATGGCGTTGCGCAAGTTCGACATAGGCTTGCGTTGCGGCTACGGCTTGCGCGCTGCTGTAGCGGGTATAGTCCGGCCAGCGGCTGATGCGCGCGCCTTCCGGTTGCCTGCCATGCAGATATTTACCGGATAACACACCAAACCCCAGTGGTGAATAGGCCAGCAGACCAACCTGTTCGCGATGCGCGATTTCCGCCAGTCCGATTTCGAAAGTACGGTTGAGCAGATTGTAGGGGTTCTGTATGGAAACCACTGAGGGCAGATTCATTTCTTCTGCAATGCGCAAAAATTGCATCACACCCCAGGGGGTTTCATTGGACAGGCCGATCATGCGAATCTTGCCCTGTTTGATTTGTTCCTTCAGTGCCTGCAGGGTTTCCTGAAAAGGGGTGAGATCGGTTTCATCCTTGTGCTGGTAAGCCAGTTCACCGAAATAGTTGGCATTGCGTTCCGGCCAGTGCAGTTGATACAGGTCTATGTAGTCGGTCTGCAATCTTTGCAGACTGGCATTCAGTGCCTGCTTGATCTGTGCAGCATTAAAGCGGGAATGGCCGCCACGGATGTGGGGTATCCAGTCCGGCCCCGGGCCGGCCATCTTGCTGGCAATAATCAGATCGTCACGCCGCCCGCGGCGCGCTAACCAGTGGCCGATGATGCTTTCGGTTTTACCGTAGGTTTGCGCGCGTGGTGGAATGGCGTACAGCTCGGCGGTATCAATGAAATTAATGCCCCGGGAAATGGCGTAGTCCAGCTGTTCATGGGCTTCTGCCCGGGTATTCTGTTCACCATAGGTCATGGTTCCCAGACAAATGCGGCTGACCTGAATATCGCTGTTTCCCAATGAAGCGGTAAGCACTGTTCAAGTTCTCCTGAAATAATATCTAACGTTGTTTTCGTCGCTGTTCAAATGCTTTTACACATTCAGGAAGGTCATAGAACAAGGGTGCCCGCCGACCGGAGCGTGCGCCGTAATCACTGTAAAAACGTTCACAATAGGCGCGGTCTTTCTTTTGCTGCTGAACACATTCCTCAATATGTTGCTGGCGCAAAGGCGCCAGTTTGCTTTCTCTGGCCGCTTCACAAGCCTGATCCAGATGCTGTTGTTCAGCGGCCTGATTGTTGGCGCATAAACCCGCAGCCACAAGCATGAAAATAGCAAAAACAGTCAAGCCGGATCGTTTCATAAGTTTTCTCCCGATGCTGGCAAAGTTATGTGGGTGGATGGCTGTTTTTTAAGCCGGGTATTTCAGCAATTTTCTGCCGCCATTCAGCAGGGCCACTTTGATGTACCGAATGACCGCCGCTGTCTACTGCTACAGTAACCGGCATATTTTCGACTTCAAACTCGCGTATGGCTTCCATGCCCAGATCTTCAAAGGCAATAATACGCGCACTGCGTATGGCTTTGGAAACCAGATAAGCCGCACCGCCCACGGCCATCAGGTAAACCGCTTTGTGACGTTTGATGCTGTCGATAGTGGCTTGTCCACGCTCGGCTTTGCCGATCATGCCCATCAGTCCGGTTTTTTCCAGCATCATGTCGGTGTAGCGATCCATGCGGGTGGCGGTGGTGGGGCCGGCAGGGCCGACCACTTCATGGCCAACCGGGTCAACCGGGCCGACGTAATAGATGAAACGGTTGTGGAAATCGACACCTTCCGGCAGTGGCTGGCCGTTGTTGATAAGATCAGCAATACGTTTATGTGCGGCATCCCGTCCGGTGAGCATTTTGCCGCTGAGTAGCAGGCGTTCACCGGGTTGCCATTGGCGTATGTCGGCGGCAGTAACACTATCCAGATTGACTTTGCGGGTGTTCGGGTCAATTTGATAATCAATATCCGGCCAGATGTCTTCCGCAGGGGCTTGCAGTTGCAGCGGCCCCTTGCCATCCAGAATAAATTCAATATGACGGGTGGCCGCGCAGTTGGGAATCATGGCTACCGGCAGGGAGGCCGCGTGGGTGGGGAAGTCATTAATTTTAACATCCAGTACCGTGGTCAGGCCGCCCAGACCTTGCGCGCCTATGCCCAGCGCGTTGACTTTTTCATACAGTTCCAGACGCAGCTCTTCGGCGCGGTTTTGCGCGCCGCGTTCCCGCAATTGCGGCAGGTCGATGGCTTGCATGAGTGATTGTTTGGCCAGCAACATGGCCTTTTCCGCCGAACCACCCACGCCTATGCCGAGCATGCCGGGCGGACACCAGCCCGCGCCCAGTTGCGGCACGGTTTGTAATACCCAGTCGAGCAGACTGCTGCTGGGATTCAGAACCGTGAAACGGGCCTTGTTTTCCGAACCACCGCCTTTGGCGGCCAGTGCGATTTCGATTTTATCACCCGCCACCAGTTCGGTGTACAGCATGGCGGGGGTGTTGTCGCCGCTATTGCGGCGCGCACCCAAGGGGTCGGTTACCATGGAAGCACGCAGAATGTTATCCGGATCAAGATAGGCCTGCCGCACCCCCGCATCGACCAGCGCCTGCAGGGGTTCATCGCAGTCAAAACGCACCTGCATACCGATTTTTACAAAACACACCACCATACCGGTGTCCTGGCAAATGGGTCTGTGGCCTTCGGCGCACAGGCGTGAATTAACCAGGATCTGAGTGATGGCATCTTTGGCAGCCGGTGATTGCTCCAGCCGCCAGGCATCGGTCAGTGAACGGATATAATCCTGCGGGTGGTAGTAAGAGATGTATTGCAAGGCATCGGCAATACTTTGTACAAAATCATCTTTTTTAATCAGCGTTGTCATAGCGGCTAGTGTAGCTGTTTCGAACGGAACTCACACTCCCGTCAAAACAGGCCTGCACCAGCCTGCAATGAATAGAAGCATCATTCCTGAAAACTGCTCAGAAATTCCTCATAACCCTGTTCTTTCAGCTTCTCTTTCGGGATAAATCTCAGCGAGGCGGAATTGATGCAGTAGCGCAATCCGGTCGGTTGCGGGCCATCATCGAACACATGCCCAAGATGTTAATTACCGTTGCGAGAGCGTACTTCGGTGCGCTTCATGCCCCAGGCAAAATCGGTTTTCTCGACTACCTGTTTGCCGATTAATGGACGCGTGAAGCTGGGCCAGCCGGTGCCGGATTTGAATTTGTCCTGGGAGCTGAACAGAGGTTCTCCCGTAACCACATCCACATAAATCCCCGCCTGCTTGTTGTCCCAGTATTCATTATGGAAGGGCTGCTCGGTGGCATCATGCTGGGTAACGCGGTATTGCAGATCGCTGAGTTTGTCACGCAGCTCGTCATCGGAGGGCTTTTGCCAGTCGCCTGCGGATTGAATAGTGATCTGATCTTTCAAGTTCTGGCCGGAAACAGGTTCGGAAGTCCAGACATACAAGCTGAAAAGCAGTAATAACAGGCTGGGAAGCAGGATGAAGGCGATTTTTCTGTACTTGGTCGGGCGCATAGGTTTGTCTCTGTATGTAAATGGGTATGCCCTACAGACCTCGATACAGCTCTGTTTATTACAAAACCCATGAAATAACAGGTTTAAACCTGCAGTAACAAGCGTGCCGGATCTTCCAGGTTTTGCTTGATGCTGACCAGAAACTGAACCGCATCCTTACCATCCACCAGACGATGATCATAGGTTAAAGCCAGATACATCATGGGACGGATCACGATCTCGCCATCTTCCACTACCGCTCTTTGCTGAATATTGTGCATACCCAGAATGGCGCTTTGCGGCGGGTTGAGTATGGGAGTGGACAGCATGGAACCGAATACGCCACCGTTGGTGATGGTGAAGTTGCCACCGGTCAGTTCTTCATAGCTGAGCTTGCCGTTACGGGCTTTTTCGGCGTATTGGCGAATAACAGATTCAATCCGGGCAAAGCTCATTTGATCCACATCGCGCAATACAGGTACCACCAGGCCGCGTTCTGAACTGACTGCGATGCCAATATCAAAATAGCCGTGGTAGATGATGTCGGAGCCATCAATAGAAGCATTGACAACCGGAAACTGTTTCAGCGCTTCCACGCAGGCACGGGTGAAGAAAGACATGAAACCGAGTTTGGTCTGATGCTTTTTCTCAAAGCTTTCCTTGTAACGTGCGCGCAGATCAGAAACCGCCTGCAGATTGACTTCATTGAAAGTGGTCAGACTGGCGGTTTGTTGTTGCGACTGCAGCAAACGTTCCGCAATACGCACCCGCAGACGGGTCATGGGCACTCTTTGTTCCGGCCGCTCGCTATCCCATTCGGCTGTAGTGGCCGGGCTTTCAATCATTTCCGGACTGTGATCGGCGCTGGCCGCTTCCTGCTGATCCAGAAAATGCATCACATCGGCTTTGACTATACGCCCGTCCTTGCCACTGCCCTTAATATGGCTGATATCCAGATTCATTTCTTTAACCAGACGCCGTACCGAAGGTGATAAAGCAGGCGCATCGGCCGGTTTTTTACTGTCACTGGAAGCTTTGGCAGCCATTGTCGGTGCTGCGGTGCTGCTGTCGCTTTCCTGCAATAATCCAAGCAGGTCATTTTCACCCACCCGGGCGCCGCTTTCCTGAGTGATTTCGCGCAACACACCATCGGCCGGTGCCGGTACTTCCAGTACTACCTTGTCGGTTTCCAGTTCCACCAGAGTTTCATCGCGGCGTACCTGGTCACCCACCTTCTTCAGCCAGTTAAGAACGTTGGCATCGGCTACCGATTCCGGCAGGCCGGGAACGCGTAATTCTATGGACATGCTTGTATTCCTCGATTCATGCTGCTGTCAATGCGGCCTTCAAGCGCATCTTCGACCAGCTTTTGCAGTTGATATATGTGCAGTGTATGAAAGCCGGTAGCCGCTGCTGCAGCTGATTTTCGCCCAACATAATATACCTTTTTTCCCTGTTCGATCTGACCGTGAAAACGGTATTTGATTTGATCCCAGGCACCCTGGTTCTGCGGTTCTTCCTGGCACCAGATAAGCGTCTCGGCTTGTGGGTATTGCTGCAGGGTTTCGGCAAAAATCTTTTTGGGAAAAGGATAAAGCTGCTCTATGCGAATGATGGCGACATCCTGCATGGAGCGTGCCCGGCGTGTTTCCAGCAAATCGAAATAAACCTTGCCGGTGCAAATCACGATGCGTTTGATCTGGTTCGCCTCAAGGGCATCGGTTTCATCAATAATGGCCTGGAAACCCTGTTCGCTAAGGTCGGCCTGTACCGAAACTGCCAGTTTATGCCGTAGCAGGCTTTTGGGGGTCAGAATAATCAGCGGCTTGCGGCAGGAACCCAGCACCTGACGGCGTAACAGATGAAACATTTGTGCCGGCAGGGTTGGCACACAAACCTGCATATTGTGCTCTGAACAAAGCTGCATATAGCGTTCCAGACGAGCGGATGAATGTTCCGGACCCTGACCTTCATAACCGTGCGGCAGTAACATAACAAGGCCGCAGTGCAAGCCCCATTTGGCTTCTGCCGAGCTGATGAACTGGTCTATGACCACTTGCGCGCCATTGGCAAAATCACCGAACTGCGCTTCCCAAAGATTTAATGAGTTGGGTTCAGCGGTGGCGTAACCGTATTCATAGGCCAGTACGGCTTCTTCCGACAGCAATGAGTCGATAACAACAAAATGTGCCTGCTTTTTACTGACATGCTGTAATGGCGTATAGATTTTGTTGTTAATCTGGTTATGCAATACCGCATGGCGATGAAAAAAGGTACCGCGTGCGCTGTCCTGGCCGGACAAGCGTACCGGTATGCCCTGATCGACCAGGCTGGCATAGGCCAGGGTTTCACAAAAGCCCCAGTCATATTGCTGGTTGCCCTGTGTCATTTTGTGTCGGGCCTGCATGATTTTTTCCACCCGGGGGTGCAGTTCAAAGCCATCGGGCAGGGTGCATATAGCGCTGCCCAGTAGTTCAATTTTCTGCTGACTGATTTGTGTTTTGACAGACTGTTTTTGCAAGTTGCATTGGTACAGACTCCAGTTAACCGCATAAGGGTTTTCCAGGCCGCAGGAAACAGGTCTGGAAACAACCCGGCCATGTTCGATGGAAGAACGGTAGTTATCTACCAGGGCTTCGGAGAAATCGGCATCGGCGATACCTTCAGAGAGCAGTTTTTCAGCATACAATGTACGTACCGTGGCATGTTGGCGAATCTTCTGGTACATATAGGGCTGGGTAACCGCCGGTTCATCGGCTTCATTGTGGCCGTGGCGGCGATAGCAAACCAGGTCAATAATCACGTCCTTATGGAATTGCATGCGATAGTCCAGCGCCAGCCGCGTGACAAAAATAACCGCTTCAGGGTCGTCACCATTGACATGAAAAATGGGAGCCTGAACCATCTTGGCCACATCGGTGCAGTAGGCGGTGGAGCGGGAATCCATCGGGTTGATGGTGGTAAAGCCGATTTGATTATTAACAACAATATGTACCGTGCCACCGGTAGAAAATCCCCGTGCCTGAGATAATTGCAGGGTTTCCATAACCACACCCTGACCGGCAAAAGCGGCATCACCGTGAATCAGAATGGGTAACACCCGATCACCGTGGATATCTCCGCGGCGCTGCTGGCGGGCACGAACCGAGCCTTCAATCACCGGTGAAATAATTTCAAGATGAGAAGGGTTGAAACCCAGCGCCACATGCAGCATGCCCCCCGGAGTATCAATATCGGTTGAGAAGCCCATGTGATATTTCACATCACCCGAACTGATATTGGCCCGTAACAGGGTTTTACCTTCAAATTCATCAAAGATGTCAGTCGGTGGTTTGCCCAGAATATTGGTGAGTACGTTCAAGCGCCCGCGATGCGCCATGCCGATAACAATTTCCTGCATAGTGCGTACACCGGCACGCTGAATCAGTTCATCCAGCAGTGGAATAAGCGATTCGCCACCTTCCAGTGAAAACCGTTTTTGCCCCACATAACGGCTGTGCAGATATTTTTCGATGCCCTCAGCGGCGGTTAGCAGGGTCAGCAACCAGCGCTTGCCTTCGGCTTCTATCTCCGGTCTTGCCTGATAGCCTTCCAGGCGTTTTTGAATCCAGCGTTTTTCATCGGTTGCGGTGATGTGCATGTATTCACTACCGACCGTACCGCAATAGACTTTGCGCACAAAATCCAGAATATCCTGTAGTTTCATCTGTTCAGGAGCGTACAGCGAACCGGTATTGAATACCGAATCCATGTCGGTATCGGTCAGATTGTGGTAATCGGGCCGCAGATCATCAACCGCTGGCGGAATATGCAGTTGCAAAGGATCCAGGGCGGCATGCTGATGGCCGCGCACCCGGTAGGCATTGATCAAACGCAACACGGCCGCCTGTTTTTCTGCCGCCAGGGCGCTCAGTTGCTGCTGTGTACCCAGGCTGCTTTTGCGTCTGTTTTTGGTCTGGGCGGCAAAGCGCGCGCGCACCGGCGCATGCAGCTGGTCGGCCGGCTGATCGGCTGTCTGCGCGGCCAGTTGTTCAAAATGGGCGCGCCATGCTTCGGCTACGCTCTGCGGTGATTGCAGATATTGTTCATACAGGTCTTCCAGAAAATTCGCATTGGCTCCGCTTAAAGCAGAGCTGGAACGGAGCATTTTGAAACGGCTGTTCATGGGCGGTTATGCATCCTGTTGGCTAAATCGGTCACGCGCTGCATTTCAGTGTAGAATTAGCGCCCGTACATCATCAATTAAAGCACAGTCTGAGAAGATAGGTGTTTTTAGCCGGATGATTTTTTTCAGGTTATTAGTGCATGAGTGAAACGCAAAAAACCAAACCATCCATTTCTGACCTTAGTGTAACTTCACTGGAGGCGGATCAGTCTTATTTCGAAACTCGTCTGGCCATGCTGGGTACACCGAAATCTGCTCATCAGGAAGCACAAAAGCGCCTGTATGAATTACTCAGTAATCATGTCACTGAAATGATTGAGCGTTTACAAGTGTCTACTGGCACAGAAAAAAAGAAATAGAGTAACCCTTAACCGGGCGCTGAAATCTGAATAGTTACAAAATAGACTCAGCAGGAACAAGCGTGATAACGGTGAAAATGGTGACCCCGGCTGGATTCGAACCAGCGACCTACGGCTTAGGAGGCAGTCGCTCTATCCGGCTGAGCTACGGGGCCAGGTTGTTGGGCGCGCTATTCTATCATCATAAATCACAAGAACGGCAATTTTATGCTAACTGATACCTGAATCCGCCAGTAAACTACTCATCCAAAATATCAGCTAAGCAGGCTTAAACCAGGAGAACATGATGTCAAACGAAGGTTATCACGAACCCATTGCTGAAATTTCAGATGAAACCCGCGATATGCACCGTGCTATCACCTCGCTGATGGAAGAACTGGAGGCAGTTGACTGGTACAACCAGAGAGCGGATGCCTGCAGGAATGAAGAACTTAAAGCTATTCTGAGGCACAATCGCGATGAAGAAAAAGAACATGCGGCCATGTTGCTGGAGTGGGTGCGTCGTCAGGACTCACGTTTTGACAAAGAATTAAAAGACTATCTGTTTACTGATAAAGCGATTGCTCATTCATAATGCTGCAAACTGCCAATCTGCTGTTTCCGACCAGTTTCCCCGATATCCGGCGTGCCCGCCTGACCACCCTGCAGGTTAATCTGGGACTTGTCTGCAATCAGTCCTGTACACATTGTCATGTGAATGCCGGCCCGTCGCGCACGGAAATGATGTCGGCGGAGACCGTGCAACAGGTTGTGCAGCTATTGCAACAGGGCACTTTCGAGGTGCTGGATTTGACCGGTGGCGCGCCGGAGATGAATGTTCATTTTACTGATCTGGTAGAACAGGCGCGTAAACTGGGCCTGCGCGTGATTGATCGATGCAATCTCACCATTCTGCAACAACCCGGCTATGAGCCACTGGCGGCGTTTCTGGCACAGCAGCAAGTTGAGATAGTCGCCTCTTTACCCTGCTATCTGCAGGAAAATGTTGATAAACAACGTGGTAAAGGGGTTTTCCAGCAAAGTATAGCCTCTTTGCGTCAATTGAATGAGCTGGGCTATGGGCAGCCTGACTCGGATTTACAGCTAAATCTGGTTTTCAATCCGCAGGATGCCAGCCTGCCACCGGCACAGTTGGCGTTAGAGAAATCCTACAAAGACTATTTGTGGTCAAAATTTTCCATCCGCTTCAATCATCTGCTGTCGCTGACCAATATGCCCATTCAGCGCTTCGGCAGTATGCTGCAATCCAAAAACCAGTGTAACTACTCAGCGTAAATAATAAAAAAAATTGCTTGACACGCTTTTGTCGCTATTTTGGGGTTTCCAACCAGCGTGGCTGGCGATAATA
>JAHXHF010000313.1 GCA_025656895.1 gamma proteobacterium symbiont of Bathyaustriella thionipta | reverse complement strand
CCCTTTATTCAAAAGGATACACCTAATACCTTATGTAATTTCTAGAATCAAGCTGTTTTAAGCCCGATTGCCCTAGATACTGAGCCGTTTGTACTGGCATGCGCTAAGCTTGCGTGCAATTATGCTGGGTTTGACTGCAGGCAGTGTTTTGTTTCTATGCGCCGGTGCTTACAGTATCCGCTTTGGCTGGTCAGCCGCTTTCCTGTCACCACTGCTTTTTGCCTGGCTTTTTATACTGCTGATGTATGCCGCCAGATATCTGCACAGAGACTCTGCATCAAGGCTGTAATTCTTTGTCAATTGAATATTTCAGAGCCAGATGTCCCACAGCCATGGTTAGCAGGGCCGCTAAAGCAAATGCATACAGTCCTGCATGAATTTCTACTTCAGCCAGTCCGCGCAGTTTGACAGAAACCACCAGCAAGGCGACCACAAACACATCCAGCATGGACCATTTGCCCAGCCAGGCCATATGCTTCATCCAGAAGTTACGATACTGACCCCGATGATGACTGTTCCAGAACAGCGCGATCACCAGAATTTTAACAATGGGCAAAAACAGGCTGAAAAGGCCGATGATTATACTTAAAAACCAGTTGCCCTGCTGCCAAAGCTGGGCTATGGCGGATAACAACGAAACCTGATTATCAAAAATGATGAATTTATGTATGGTGAAAAATGGCATGCTTAAACCGCTCGTAAGCAGAACACCGGCAATAATCAATAATAAATTCAGACTGAATTTGCGGCTGAGCAGCGCATGAAAGACCTGCATTACATGTTACATAGTCTGCCAGGGTTTGCTATCGCCCAGATTTAATATTTTATTTCCCGTATCCAGCGCCACTTCGGCGAACACGGATAAATCAGCCAGCTCATCAGACTGATCCAGTATTTCATCAAGAGCACTATTAATCACCCGCAGCAAATAGCGGCCATCCGCGCGCTGATTGGGTTTGGCATGTTGACAACATACGTATAAGGAAGGCTCGTTTGCGCCTTCTTCAATAAAAGCCATGATAAAACGATAACGGGCCATGTCGGGGCTTTCAATCTCGCCCAGTAAACTGGCCTGATACTCACCAAACTGGTAGCGACGTTTGGGGATGGCGGTGGAAATTTTGGGGTATTGACTCATGCTGTTCTCGATGCCGTCAAAACAGTGTCAAAACAATATTGTAACGGCTGCAGCAGGTAATTTAGGGCAGGATCAACTCATCGATTTAGCCGGGTAGTGAAGCAATGAAAAAGCGCTTCCCGATGATGTCGGGAAGCACGTTACAAAACTACCTGCAAAGACTTCCTAATCAGTCTTCCGGAACAATTTCCAGTTCAATACTGGCATTGATATCGGTATGAAGATGCAGTGCAACTTCGAAAGTACCCACCTGACGGAAGGCGCCATCCGGTAAGCGGACTTCATGCTTATCCACAGATACCCCGGCTGCATTCATGGCCTCTGCAATATCATGCGTACCGACAGAACCGAACAAACGACCCTCATCTCCGGCTTTACAGGCCACAATGATACGAGACAAGGCGGTAATCTGGTCTTTTCTGCTTTGTGCGGCACTTAACAGTTCAGCGGCTTGCTTTTCATATTCAGCCCGGCGCTTTTCAAATTCTTCCAGATTTTCCCTGGTAGCCGGTACAGCGGTTCCTGAAGGAATCAGAAAATTGCGTCCATAACCTGCTTTCACGGCGACTTTATCGCCCAAACCACCCAGATTTTCTACTTTCTTTAACAGAATGACATCCATTCGGATCACCCCTGATGATAAAATTCAACTTTATGCGTTATTGTTAACACGCATCCTAAAATCCAAAAACCGATCTGACAAGCCAATAAAGGCCAATAAAACAGCTACCTGCGGTAATGCCAGTAGCATAAACACATAAACGGCAATCAACCAGGCCACATGAGCTTTTGCTTTTCCAACAACACCATGCACTACTGCCAGCCCTTGTATAAACAGGCCACTTCCAAACAACAACAATATATAAGCTGCCCAGTGCGACGGCCCGCTACTCAATAGCTGACTGATCAAAGCAGCCGCTAAAACAACAAAAGCCACCCAGTAATGCAGACGCAAGGCATGGAACTCCTGTTGAAACCCTCCGGGGTTAAACAACAATGCCTGCCACCAGCGTGCCAGCAACAATGTCAGGGCTAATTGCAGATAAATGCCTGCGGCAAACCCTGCCGGTGCCCAGCGCAACCAAAGCTGGCCGAGTAATTCCTGCTGGTCTTCTGCAAGACCGGAACCCGATGTGTTTTGCATATTTTGCAACAACACATCCAGTTGCTGCTGCCAAAATCCACCACCCAGCGGATAAAGCAACAATAAAATAAGCAGGAAGACGGTGGTCAATAATAAACCGGCTTCCAGAGCGACATTAAGCCTTCGGCTCAGTCTGAGTAATAATGCCAGCAGCCATATTGATAAACAGCCCAGCAATATTACGACAGGCTGTGATGCAGGCTGCTGCATGACCAGCGTATAAAAAACACCGCTAAGCAGCGTTACCACAAAAACCAGAAACAGGCCTTGTTTCGCACTCTTGCGCAAGGTTACCAGGGCTATTGTGGCGCTACTCAGAATACTGAGCGGTGGCACAAAAAAGGCCAGCAGCATCAAAATGCTGGCAGCCAGGGCTGCATTAGCCTGGCTGCGTATTATAAATCTGGCCAGTATTTGCACAAGCTTGCCGACCGTTCGCCTACCTCAGTATGAGGCCAGGCCAACTACTTCCTTTATTTGTGCTGGTCAGTATAGGGCAGCAAAGCCAGAAAACGGGCGCGTTTTACTGCGGTTGAAAGTTGTCTCTGGTATTTGGCTTTGGTGCCCGTGATTCTGCTGGGAACAATTTTACCGGTTTCGGAAACATAGGCCTTTAATAAATTAAGGTCTTTATAATCAATCTGGGTAATACCTTCAGCGGTAAAACGGCAATATCTTTTGCGACGGAAAAAACGCGACATTTTAAGTACTCCGGAATTCTATAGGTTTAAGCAGGACCAACAGCCAGACTTATTCAGAAGCGGCAGCAGTAGCAGCCACTTCATTGTCTTCCTGTTTGGCTAACGGCGAGGCAGCAGTAACCGCTTCATCACAACGAACAAACAGGTTGCGAATAACAGCGTCATTGAAACGGAAGGCATCTTCCAGTTCTTTCAACGCATCAGCGTTACATTCGATATTCATCAGAACATAATGGGCTTTATGAATCTTGTTGATGGGATAGGCCAATTGACGGCGACCCCAGTCTTCAAGACGATGAATGGTGGAGCCGTGACCTTCCAGCATACCGCGATAGCGCTCGACCATAGCCGGCACCTGTTCACTTTGATCCGGATGAACCAAAAATACAACTTCGTAATGTCTCATGACATCTCCTCATGGATAAGCAGCTTCTCCACAGTGGATGAAGCAAGGAGTAAAATAAGCGCGGAATCCTACCCTATAGACAGGCTCCGCGCAAGTGGAATTTGATTTAGATCGACAGTTCCACTCGCGGCCTGGCCTTGGGATTGCCTTGTTCCACCCTGGGTTTGCAATACAGCAGATTGGAATCATCGACACCGAACTCATCCACCAGTTTCGCGCTTAACTTCTCACTGCGTTGAGCTGCCAGATAGAGCAAATCACCCGTTTTAATTTGCTTTTTTACGGCCGTTTTTTTGTCTTTGGCGGTTTCCTGTTTAGCATTTTTGGCCAGCTTTTCAGCCGCCTGTTTTTGTAAGGCTGCCTTGTCGGCATCAACCGCCACTCCACAAACTTGAATAGCCAGCTGAGGCTTCTCTTTGAACAGAGCAGCCAGTTTTGCCAGATATTTTTTACTTTTTGCATCACTCTGGCTGGAACCCGCTGACATGAGCACCGGTTCCAGTTGCACTCTGGATAATTCATCATTCGCATAGGATGCAACTGCCGCAATGGCTCCATAAGGCTGCAGTAATACTGTAACCGCTGTTATCGCACCCGCTTTAACGGCTTTGCCAATGGCCAGATTAATGGCATCACTGGGGTCGAATTTGGGATTATCAAGATCACCACTGATCGGGATACTCAGTGAAATCTGACCATTTTTATCTTTCATCATGGACAGTGCGGTATCCAGCGGCAGCCCCAAATCCCTGGTCATTGCTTCGCTGCTGCTTTTATCCACCGGGGTCATAGTAAGATCATGCACGTTAATACGTGCCTTGCCTTTGATTTTACGCTGATCAATTTTGAAAGAGGATTTAATGCTCAAACCGCCCTTTTGCAAACGGTAACCGATGTGACGCTCGGCATAGGGCGATACAACCGGTAAATAGCCACCCGAAAGTTTAACTTTCATCTCGGCCTTTTCACCCAAAGATCGGGCTATGGCATGCCCCTGGAAATTGATTTTGGCCACTTTCGGGTTGAATAGTTGCAATTCTATCTGAGTGGGTTTTGTGCCGCTGGTATCGAAATCACGAACCGATAAGATATCAACGGAATAATGTTGCGATAGCTTCGGTTTGAATGAACGGTCTTCAATTTCCAGATTACCGGGAGATTTTAATGCCAATTCCTGCAATGCGAAAGAAAAGTGATTCTCTGCAGAATCTGATTTCCTGTTTTTTTCAGGCTCGTTTTCCGCTTCCTGCGGGGCTATATCTTTTTCCACCAATGCCTCGGACATTTCTCTGGCAATTCGGGTGATCATCAATTTTCCTTCTTTGGTGCGGTCTATGCGTAGATCCGGTTTGTCCACAAGCACCTTGCCAATTTCTATGCGACCTTTGGCCAGATACTTGAGCATATCAATATCTATAGCCGGAAAATGCATGCGGGATATCGTTGATGTTTGTTCGTCCTCATTATTTTGCGGAAAAACATGGGCATTGATCAGACTGATATTTTCAGCCTTTAAGGTATCATTCGGCTGGCCGGACAAGCGCTGGATCTTGAGTTGATCAAAATGCATTAACTGCAATTCTGTTTCAGCGGGCAAGGCTGTCATACCCGCAATGGACACACCACCATCCAGAGAAATCTGTGGTGCACCCTGCCCTGTATCGGCCGATAATTTCCCCTTCCACTGAAAGCCATCTATGCTACTGCGCGCATAGGGTTTAACCAGTTGAACCTGTATGCCTTTAACAGCCAGCAGGCCATCCGAGTTCACCGCCTGGCTATCAGCCTGTGATTGCAGGCCCAATTGACCCTCCCAATTACAGTCATGACAGTCAAATGAACCCCAGGGAGCTTTGAAATGAGTATCATTAAGGGAAAACTTACCGGCATTCGCAAGCTCCATGCCGTTATCGGACAATCCCATATCCAGCTCGCCTGACCAGTGAATATCAGCCGCATCCAGTGATTGCGGAGCCGCATCCTGCCAATGTGTTTTAGCGATATCCAGATTACCTTTAAGGTTTACTTTCCCGGGTTTGCCATCCGCAGCAAAAGCAAATGCACCCCGCCCCTGCCAGTCAATCTGCGCAACCGATGCCTGTGATGCCCCTTGCTGATGAGCCAAATCTGTCAAAGCCAGTTGACCATTGAAATCCAGATTTTCAGTTTGCATGGACTTGTTCAGCACAATCACGCTAGAACCTTGCCAGCTGTAGTGATTCAAAGCCAAGCGTTGTTCCGGCAGATCCAGATCTATATCACCCTGTAGACTGGTTTTACTCAGTGACAACTGCTGGGAACCGTCTTGTTGAGGTTCTAATGCAACATGCATTTTGAGTGCAAGATCCAATTTTTTTACATCCAGCTGTCTGGATAATTGACTGATATAGGACTTAAGATCCATAGAGGCCAGATCAATATCAATATCCGCCGTGGGTGTTGCGGAAAATGCCTGAAAATGGCCTTCAATAGCCAGCCTGGATTGATTAATCTGACCCTGAATATTAATCTGCGCGTCAACATCCTCATCGTTTCGCAGATTCAGCAGGGTTAATTGATCAAAGTTTATTTCCCCGGCAAATCGATCACTGCCGTGCTTGATGCGCAGGTTTTTAATATTGACATCCAATACAGCGAAGTGCCATTCCGTTGCTTCCTGCGCTGATTCATCGGATGCTTCTTGATCAGTCACATCACCCCAGCCACCAATATCAATCTTGCCATTCTCATCGGTTGCCAGTTCCAGCAGAGCATCATCCAGTTCCAGCTTTTCAATAACAAAAAGTTTTTCCGGCAGGCTGTTGACGCCGATATCGATAAATAAACGCCTGGCACGGATGCGATTATCCCGATGGCTGGTGTAATCCAGATTTTTAATGGTGAGTTGGCCATTGGCCGGGTTGAAATCAATGTCGGCGGTTTCTCCCAACCCGCCACGACCATGAATCAGGTCATTCATGTACCAGCGCAGGCCTTCCGGCAGCAAGGTAACAAAAACACCAAGGATGATCGCTATGACCAACAGAACCTTGGCAAAACGGGGTAACTTTTTCACAGGCTTACGCCTCCTTGGGGCTAGACAACAAGCCGCAGCCGAGAAATGATTTCTGCGGTTGCCACTTCCATTTTAATGGTTGCATCACAGGTCTAAGGTATGGCTTTGTGGTACATCATAGACTATGTCAGCTTAAGTGAGCGCAAATGCTGGCGAAAACTCTCTGCCAGAGAATCATGCTGCAATGCCAGATCCACCGTGGCACGCAAATACCCCAGCTTGTCACCACAATCATAGCGCGTACCCTGAAAACGACAAGCCATGACTTTTTCAAGCTGCATCAAACTGGCAATGGCATCGGTAAGCTGTATTTCACCGCCGGCCCCCCGCCCGGTTTTTGCCAATTGCTGAAAAATGCCTGGAGTGAGGATATAACGACCCACTACAGCCTGATCGGAAGGAGAATCCTGCGGCTGCGGTTTTTCCACAATAGAGTGGATAACGGACAAGGCATCCGCCGAGCCTTTGATATCCACTATGCCATAGCGGTTTACTTCGGCAGCCGGAACTTTTTCTGTACCCAGAATGCTGCAGTCGTATTCGGCGAAGGCTTCGGTCATTTGCATCAGGCAGCCTCCCTGGCTCATGCTGATCAAATCATCCGCCAGCATGACCGCAAAGGGTTCATTTCCTACCACTGGTTCGGCACAGAGTACGGCATGCCCCAGTCCCATGGGCATAGCCTGGCGAATATAGACACAGGCGACATGGGGCGGAATAATCTCCCGTACGGTTTTTAACAGTTCATTTTTTCCACGCGCCTGAAGTTCTGATTCCAGTTCATAGGCTTTATCAAAATGATTGCTGATGGATGTTTTGTTACGTCCGGTAACAAAGATCAAAACCTCGACACCCGCTGCCACCGCCTCTTCCACGGCATATTGAATTAAAGGTTTGTCCACTACCGGAAGCATTTCCTTGGGGCTGGCTTTGGTGGCTGGTAAAAAACGTGTTCCCAGGCCTGCCACAGGAAAAACAGCCTTGCGAATGATGGCGCTCATAGTCTATCTCTGTGTTGTGACTGGTGAGATTGAGTACCCATTTCAGACAGCCGGAGCATCCTTTACGGTAGAGGCCTGCAAGTGCTGATCATTAATAATGCCACGCTGCAGCAGCATATCTAAAACCTTGCGGGTACACTCCTGAATGCTGTCCTGATCGGTATGTATAATCAAATCGGCATGTTCGGGGATTTCATAGGGTGAGGAAATACCGGTAAAATCAGCCAGTTCTCCCCGCCGCGCACGCTTATACATGCCTTTGACATCACGACGTTCGCATTCCTGCAAAGAGCAGGCGCAATGAATCTCCAGCATATCATCGCCCAGTAATTTTTTTGCCCGTCTGCGATCTTCCCGAAAAGGGGAAATAAAGGCCGACAGTGCAATAACGCCGGCATCTACAAATAATTTTCCCAGTTCAGCAATGCGTCGAATGTTTTCGCTACGTGCGTCTGCGGAAAAGCTTAAATCTCCGCACAGGCCGTGACGCACATTATCACCATCCAGCACATAGGTGTGACAACCCATGGAATGCAGTTCATATTCGACCGCATGCGCAATGGTCGATTTGCCCGCCCCTGACAGGCCGGTAAACCAGAGCACGGCACTGTTGTGTCCCTGGCGGGAAGCACGATCGGCTCTTTTTACCATCGGTTCATGCCAAACTACATTATCAGTAATCATTATATTTGAGGCTCGTTTATTTGGATTAGAGCGCATTATATCCTGTGAAAAAAAAGGGCGCCTATTGCGCCCTTTTTTCCACATACTGATGACCGCAATCAATCAGGGCTTAATGGTTAGCCGATCTCTGTTCTTGTCCAGTGTTTTCTGCCCAATACCTTTAACACTGGCCAGCTCATCCACTGAATTAAAATTACCATGAGTTTGGCGGTAAGCAACAATGGCTTCTGCCTTGCTGATACCCACTCCTGAGATAGCCTGAGATAATTCATCGGCACTGGCTGTATTGATATTAACAGGATTGGCGAATACTCCCATTGAACAGAAAGCCAGTGTAAGTGCCAGTACAAGTCCTTGTATTTTCTTCATATTTATCTCCGTTGAATAGCTTGGTTGTAAACGGCTGCTGATGCATTGACCGTGAACAAAGCATAGCCCGGCAGCATACAAGCGTTAATCACCGCATTCCGACAGCAGTGTCAGTAATTTACCATGAGGGTCGTCAGCCTGGGTTATCGGGCGGCCAATAACCAGATGGCTGGCACCATCCTGAATGGCTGTAGCCGGGCTGGCTACGCGTTTTTGATCGTTTAACGCATCCCGGGCTGAACGCACACCCGGAGTTACCCTTAAAAAGGTTTCCGAGACTGTACTCTGCAAGGCTATGAGTTCCTGCGGTGAGCAAACCACTCCCTCTAATCCGCATTGTTCTGCCAGTTTTGCCAGCCGTAAAACCTGCTGCTGTGGCGAACTATCGACCCCGACTTCATGTAAGCCTGTTTCATCCATACTGGTCAGAACGGTTACTCCTACCAGCAGGGGCGAAGATGACAGAGCGGCCAGGCGGTTTGCGGCCGCTTCCAGCATGGCTCTGCCGCCGCTGGCATGCACGTTAATCATCCATACCCCCAGGTCAGCCGCTGCCAGGCAAGCCTGCGCGACCGTATTGGGGATGTCATGAAACTTGAGATCAAGAAACACATCAAAGCCACGTTTGCTCAGATCAGTAACCAGAGAGGGCCCGAAACGGGTAAACATTTCCTTGCCTATTTTCAGTCGGCATAGCTGTGGAGACAATTGCTCCACCAGTTCGATAGCCTGTTGTTGTTTCGCATAATCCAGTGCAACAATAATTCGTGATGACAATTTCAGTACCTATTGAAAAAAAGTCCGGAATCCGGAGGATAAGCATAAAAGCCAGCGTAAGTAACGCTGGCCATCATTAACCCCGGTTGCCGAAAAGTTAGAAAAAACAGCCGTTTAGCGACCATGCTTAATCCGCTCGGCGCGGCTCCATGAACCGCATCCGGGGCAGTGCCAGAGTAACTTGTTGGCCTTGTAACCGCATTGGCCGCATTGGAAATCAGTAGTTTGCCGCAGCATCTCCGCCAGCATGTTGTTGACCATCTGCAACACGGGCTTGTGCTGGCCGGCTAATGTGGAACTTCTCAAAAACAATCCGGATAAATGATGCAGTACTCTTAAATCAGCTTCACGCTGTAAATAAGCAGCCGTGAAATCGATTGCGGCCTTGTTGCCGTCCGATGCCTCTATCATTTCTGCCAGAGCGATAACGACTCTGGCGTTGGGCCTGAGGGCGAGCAGGCGTTCCAATGCCGATTTCAAGGCGGCTATTTTACCCTGCTTGTGAAAACAATCTTTAAGTGGCTCAATAACCTGGTCGGTTGCCAGCGGATATTGTTCCGCTGCTTTCATGTATAACTTAATTGCCTGTTTGTAACGAGCTTTTTCTTTTTCAAATTCAGCCTGTAATAAAAGTGAACGTGGCATATCCGCATCGACGACCTGAGCTTGCCTGATCCATCTTAATGCTTCGTTATGCTGTCTGTTTCGCAGCGCTTCCTCAGCCATCTCACACAAAAAATGCACCCGCTCAAGCTGTGTTGCCTGACCACTTTTATGCTCAATATCGGATGCAATCTTTAATGCCTGGGGCCAGTCTTTTTCCTGTTGATAAATCTGCCAGAGATTTTTGAGTGCGGCTTCCTGATGTAAATTCAAATCAACCAGTTCTTTGAAGAGGCTTTCCGCTCGATCGAATAAACCGGCTTTCATGTAATCCTGCCCCAGTTCCAGCAGAGCCTGCGCGCGTACACTTTTATTCAAACCCGGGCGTGCGATTAAATTCTGATGAATGCGTATGGCTCGTTCGGTTTCACCCCGCAGGCGAAACAGGCTGGCCAGTGCCAGGTGTGTTTCAACGGTTTCACTGTTGACATCCAGCATTTTGATAAAGACATCAATGGCCTTATCAGGCTGCTCATTCAACAAATAGTTGAGACCGCGAAAATAGCGTGAATTGAGTTCCGGAGTATTATCGTTATCGGCTGAATTTTTCAGACTGCGGCGACCGGCAAACCAGCCGACAGCGGCAACCAATACAAACATGCAGGCCAGCAGAAAAAGTTCGCTGTTATCGAACATACAGCAATCAGTCTTGCAGAGGGGTTTTACGCAAATCTGTTAATTCATTTTGTGCCGTCTTCAAGCGGCGGGTACTGAGTGACAGTTTGTGTTTCAGGCGTATCACCGTCATTGAAGCGGATAGCACTCCGAGAAGCCCGCCTATGATCAAACAGCCGACCAGTAGCACAGACAGAGGCAGTTGCAGGGTGGAGAAATAATAGTTAAGCGTGACTTGAGCAGAATTCAATGATGCGAATACCGCACCGAGAATGACTATGAGCAACACCATCAGCAGTTTCAGAATGGTCATGCTTTTCTCCTGTCTTTAAGCCACAGATCACTAGCCGCCGTTATTGACGCGGTCACGCAGTTCTTTCCCGGGTTTGAAGTGCGGTACATATTTACCGGCCAGTGCTACCATTTCACCGGTTTTAGGATTTCTGCCCATTCTCGGCGGACGAAAGTGTAAGGAAAAGCTGCCAAAACCACGAATTTCGATACGCTCTCCATCCGATAAAGCCGAACTCATTTTGTCCAGTATGCATTTAACAGACAATTCTACATCCTTATGTGCCAGGTGCTGTTGTTTTCTAACCAGAGCTTCAATTAATTCAGACTTCGTCATAAACCTTTCCAGACAATCGGTAAGTAACCATTTTATGCCCCTGCCCGACCCTTTGAAATTCTCGCAAGTGGCCGGATAGTTACAATATTTCTTTTAATAAACAATAATTTAGCACAAAAAAAAGGAATCTGCAGAAAAAGCCACAGATTCCTTACAGTTCGATTACGAAAACCGGACTATTATTTATCTTCCATCTGTTCTTTCAGCAGATCACCGAGAGAGGTTGTGTTGCTGGAACTACCGGAGTAATCCTTGATAACCGCTTCTTCCTCATCCACATCCTTGGCTTTGATGGATAATGAAATGGTACGGTTTTTCCGGTCCAGACCCATGAACTTGGTCTCAATCTCGTCACCTACTTTCAATACCGTTTGCATATCTTCGATACGCTCACGCGAAACTTCAGAAATACGCACATAACCTTCAACACCTTCAGCCAGGTCAATAACAGCGCCTTTGGCTTCCACTTCCTTAACCGTACCGGTTACGATGCTTCCTTTGGAGTTGATCGCCAGATAGGCCGATAAAGGATCTTTGGCCAGATGTTTAATGCCCAGAGAAATACGCTCTCTTTCCGGGTCAACGGCCAGTACAACGGTTTCAATTTCATCACCGCGTGAATAGTTACGAATCGCTTCTTCACCTGATTCATCCCAGGAAATATCCGACAAATGGACCAGGCCGTCAATACCACCATCCAGACCGATAAAGATACCAAAATCAGTAATGGATTTAATCGCACCGGTGATATGGTCGCCTTTCTTATGATTTGCGGAGAACTCATCCCAGGGATTAGATTGACATTGCTTCATACCCAGAGAGATACGACGGCGTTCTTCGTCTATATCCAGAACGGTTACTTCAACCTCGTCACCCAGCTGCACCAGCTTGGAAGGATGAACATTTTTGTTGGTCCAATCCATTTCAGAAACATGCACCAGACCTTCAACGCCTTCTTCGATCTCAACAAATACGCCATAGTCGGCAATATTGCTGACCTTGCCGAAGAGACGGGTTTTTTCCGGATAACGGCGTGTCAGGTTAACCCAGGGATCATCACCGGTCTGTTTCAGACCCAGTGAAACACGGGTGCGTTCACGGTCAAACTTGAGGACTTTAACATCCAGTTCCTGACCGATTTCCACTACATCAGACGGGTGCTTGACACGCTTCCAGGCCATGTCGGTAATGTGCAACAGGCCGTCGATGCCACCCAGATCCACAAAAGCACCGTAGTCGGTCAGGTTTTTGACAATACCTTTTACCGTCTGGCCTTCCTGCAGATTCTTCAGCAGTTCATCTCTTTCTTCCTTGTATTCATCCTCAACCACCGCACGGCGGGAGACCACAACATTGTTGCGGCGCTGATCCAGTTTGATCAGTTTGAATTCAAGATCCTTGCCTTCCAGATAAGCGGTGTCACGCACAGGACGTACATCAACCAGTGAGCCCGGCAGAAAGGCGCGAATGTCGCCCAGCTCAACCGTAAAGCCACCTTTGACTTTGCCGCTGATACGACCGGTAACAATTTCGTCGGATTCCAGCGCGGTTTCAAGACGTTTCCATGCCTGGTTACGTTTGGCTTTTTCTCGTGACAGGCGTGTTGCGCCGGAGCCATCTTCGACAGCTTCCAAAGCCACTTCGACCTGATCACCCACCTGAACTTCAATTTCTCCATCAAGATTCAGAAACTGGGAGGTCGGGATGACACCCTCGGACTTAAGACCGGCATTGACAGTGACGGCATCCGGGTTGATGTCCATGATGGTACCAATGACGATAGACCCGGGAGTCAGATTGGTATTGGCAACACTTTCTTCAAATAATTCAGCAAAACTTTCAGACATGGTAATAATATTCCGTGACCGCACTACACGCCGGCTAACCGGCTGGTTAATAAAAAAGCCTGCACCCGAAAGCCGGTGGCAGACAGCCTGATAGCCGCTTATGAAGCGGCCGGAGACAGTTTCAGCTGCACGAAGTCCAGCACCTGCTGCATAACGGTCTCAATACTCATCGAACTGGAATCCAGCTGGAGTGCTGCGGCCGGCACTTCCAACGGAGACTCTGTGCGTGTGCGATCTCTTTCATCCCGCTCACGTATTTCTTCGACAAGACTGTTCATTTTAACAGTCATTCCTTTATCCAACAACTGCTTATAGCGTCTTTTGGCGCGTTCTTCCGCGCTGGCAGTTAGAAAAATCTTTACCTGGGCCTGCGGAAAGACCACCGTTCCCATATCCCGTCCATCCGCAACCAACCCCGGAGGCCGGACAAAATCCCGTTGCCTTTGCAGCAGTCCGGCTCTGACCTCAGGAATAGCCGCGATGCGCGAAGCCGCATTGCCCATGGATTCAGTGCGTATCAGGCTGGAAACATCCTCGCTATCCAGCCATATCCGCTCACCTTCAAAACGGATGGGTAACAGACGCGCCAGTTCACCCAGCTTCGCAGCCTCGTCCGCCTGAACCTGTTGGCGCTGAGCGTAACAGGCCAGCACACGATAGAGTGCACCACTGTCCAGCAAATGCCACCCCAGCTGTTCCGCCAGTTGTTTGGCAATGGTGCCCTTACCGGAACCACTGGGGCCGTCTATGGTAATCACCGGAATAGTGGCATTCATGATGACAGCTCACGGATAGCCAGCCCGGCTTGCGCGGCCATGGCCGCAAAGCCCGGAAATGATGTATTGACATTGGCACAGTGATCAATCTCAATGGGTGTCTGGCTGCGAAAAGCGGCCATAGCAAAGGACATGGCAATACGATGATCCCCCAGACTGTCCACGCAGCCACCATCAAAATGACCTTTCCCCTGAATAATTATTCCGTCTGCAGTGGCTTGCGCATCTATACCCAGAATCTGCAAACCATCCGCCATGGCCTGAATGCGGTCGCTTTCTTTAACGCGCAATTCTTCGGCGCCGGTGAGCACGGTCTCACCTTCGGCACAGGCCGCCGCGATAAAAAGTGCGGGAAACTCATCAATGGCCAGCGGCACCAGTTCAACAGGAATATGGATACCCTTCAGTCGGGCCGAGCGTACCCGAATATCGGCCACCGGCTCCCCCCCGGCCTGACGCGGATTCAGCAATTCAATATCGGCCCCCATCAACTTTAAAATACGAATAACGCCATCGCGGGTCGTATTAATGCCCACATGTTGCAACAGAATATCTGCCTGCGCGGCAATACTGGCGCCCACCATAAAGAAGGTAGCTG
>JAHXHF010000227.1 GCA_025656895.1 gamma proteobacterium symbiont of Bathyaustriella thionipta | reverse complement strand
TGAAGCATTGGCGTTGGTATTTATAGGGCAATTGCCAGCATTTACTCAGTGAGCTGGAATTTTTGATAAAGTACGCTGAGTAGTTACTACTTTTTTTCTATAGCTCATGATTACTTAAGTGATCCTCTATCCTTTCGCAGCTAACATTTTACTAGACTGCATTAGGATAATAGAGCACTAGACAGCATGCTGCCTAGTACCCCAACATCCTATAACCTGCAATCAATCCCAATTCAGCGCCCCACCCGTCTGATATTCGGTAACCCGTGTTTCAAAGAAGTTTTTCTCTTTTCTCAGGTTGGCTTGTTCATCTAACCAGGGCAGTGCATTTTCTGCGCCTGGATAGGGTTCTTCCAGGCCCAGTTTGTTGGCGCGGCGGTTGGCGATGTAGCGGAACTGTTCGGAATGGTCTTGTGCCGAGTAGCCCAGTATGGGGTCACGCAGAATGTAGTTGGCGTAGCCCTGCTCGGCGGCTTCGGCTTCTTCCCACATGTCTTTCATGGCTTTGGGGTCTGGCGTTATGTTTTCTTCAATCATAATTTGTTTGGCAACACGAATGCCGAAGGATGCGTGCAACACTTCATCTCGCATAATGTATTGCAGTTGTTCGGCGGTGCCTTTCATCAGGCCCCGGCGTTGCAGGGCGAAGATGGGGCTGAAGCCGTTGTAGAACCAGCAGCCTTCAAAAATTCCGGCGAAAAAGATGTAGGCCATGAGGAAGTTTTCCAGATCATCCCGGTTGTGCAGGTTGATGTCGGAACGTAGCACGGTGTCCAGCCGCCGGTTGGCAATCTGGATTTTGTTGTTTATGGCGGGCACCACCCGATAGCGGTTGTAGATTTCGCTCTGATCCAGACCTATGGTTTCGATGCAGTGCTGATAGGTCCAGGTGTGCAGCGATTCTTCATAGACCTGCCGTGCCTGGTAGATTTGCAGTTCCGGCGCGGTCATTTTTTCCATCACCGCCAGGCCGATGTTGCGCATGGCCAGAATATCGGAAGTGGTGAGATAGGACAGCACATTGGTATATACGTGGCGTTCTTCCAGTGTCAGATTGTGATGATAATCATGCACGTCCTGCGACATGTTGATGTCCAGCGGTGTCCAGTGATTTTTGTTGGCATTCAGAAAATAGTCCCACGCCCACGGGTATTTGAAGGGTGCCAGCTGGTTGATGTCGGTCATGCCATTGACGACGCGCTTGTCATCCGGATTGACCGGCTCTACGTTCAGAACAGGTTCCGGCGCATGGCTGCCTGCGCTTCCGGCTTCCGCTTCACTGGCCACATCGGCTGCTTGCGGCGCTTCATGCGCTTTGGCGGCGGGTGCCGCGGCGGTAAAAGGATCTTCCCAGTTCAACATGTTGCACCTCCGTTTATTTCCGGCGGAAAGATAGACGCTTTCATTGGCAGGCCTCGCAATCCGGGTCAAGAATGGAGCACACTTTGGGGGCTTCGGCGGCTTTTACTTCGCCTTCATCCGGCCCGCCACTGCTTTTTTCGGCGGCGGTGGCGCCGATAGAGCGCAGGTAATAGGTGGTTTTCAGGCCACGCGCCCAGGCCAGTTTGTATAAATTATCCAGTTTTTTTCCGGAAGGTTCGGCCATGTACAGGTTCAGTGACTGCGCCTGATCCAGCCATTTCTGCCGGCGTGAGGCGGCTTCCACCAGCCAGCGCGGGTCAATCTCGAAGGCGGATGAATACAGCTCGCGTAATTCAGCCGGCACACGGTCCAGCGGGTGCAGACTGCCATCGTAATATTTCAGGTCGTTCACCATCACGTCATCCCACAGGGCCTGTGCTTTCAGATCATGCACCAGATAAGGATTGACCACGGTGAATTCACCCGACAAATTGGATTTGACGTACAGGTTCTGATAAGTAGGTTCTACCGACTGGCTGACACCGCAAATATTGGAAATGGTGGCGGTGGGGGCAATAGCCATGGTGTTGGAATTGCGCATACCCACCGTTTTGACACGCTCACGCAGTTCGTCCCATGCCAGGGTTTGTGAAGTGTCCTGTTGCAGATAATCACCACGCTGTTCGGCCAGCAGCTGGATGGAATCGATCGGCAGTATGCCCTGGCTCCACAAAGAACCCTGAAAGCTGGAATAGCTGCCGCGTTCTTCCGCCAGATCGGTAGAAGCCTTGATGGCAAAATAGCTGACTGCTTCCATGGAACGATCCGCGAACTCGACCGCCTCCATACTCGCATACGGCAGGCGCTGCTGATAAAGAGCATCCTGAAAGCCCATAATGCCCAGCCCCACCGGACGATGCCGGAGATTGGAGCGACGCGCCTGAGGAACGCTGTAATAGTTGTAGTCGATGACGTTATCCAGCATACGCATGGCGGTGGAGATGGTTTTTTCCAGCTTGGCCATATCCAGTTTCTGATCTTTGATATGCGCCGGCAGATTGACCGAACCCAGATTGCAGACCGCAATTTCACTGTCTGAAGTGTTCAGGGTAATTTCGGTACACAGATTAGAGCTGTGTACGGTGCCGATATGCTGTTGCGGGGAACGCAGATTACAGGGGTCTTTGAAGGTAATCCAGGGGTGGCCTGTTTCAAAAAGCATGCCCAGCATTTTGCGCCATAAGTCCTGCGCTTTGAGTGTGCGCGAGATTTTCATTTCTCCGCGGCGCGCTTTTTGTTCGTAGCCGATGTAAGCCTTTTCGAAAGCTTCTCCGCACAAATCGTGCAGGTCGGTGGCTTCATTGGGGCTGAACAAGGTCCATTCCGCATCTTCCAGTACCCGCTTCATAAACAGGTCGGGAATCCAGTTGGCGGTATTCATGTCATGCGTGCGGCGGCGTTCGTCACCGGTGTTTTTGCGCAGTTCCAGAAAGTCTTCTATATCGATGTGCCAGCTTTCCAGATAGGCGCAAACCGCGCCCTTGCGTTTGCCGCCCTGATTAACCGCCACAGCGGTGTCGTTCGCCACTTTCAGAAAAGGAATAACCCCCTGGGACTTGCCATTGGTGCCTTTGATGTGTGAACCCATGCCGCGTACCCGCGTCCAGTCATTACCCAGGCCGCCGGCAAACTTGGACAGCATAGCGTTGTCTTTGACCGCTGAATAAATGCCGTCCAGATGGTCGGGTACGCTGGTAAGGTAGCAACTGGATAACTGCGGACGCAAGGTGCCGGAGTTAAACAGGGTGGGCGTGGAGCTCATGAAATCAAAACTGGAAAGCAGATTATAGAATTCGATGGTGCGTGCTTCGCGGTCTATTTCATTAATCGCCAGCCCCATCGCCACGCGCATGAAAAAGGCCTGCGGCAGTTCAAAGCGCATGCCGTCTTCACTGTGAATGAAGTAACGGTCAAACAGGGTTTGCAAGCCCAGATAATTGAACTGCAAATCACGCTGCGGTTGCAGAGCGGCGGTGAGTTTGTGCAGGTCGTATTCATTCAGGCGCGGGTCCAGCAATTCCAGTTCCACCGCGCGCTGAATGTAGGCGCTGAAATAATCGGCATAGGCTTCGCTCATGTCGGCCTGGGTGCTGACGGCCACTTCCAGATCAAGAAATGACAAGGCATCCCGGCGCATTACATCCAGCAACAGACGCGCGGCAACATGGGAATAATTGGGCTCTTTTTCAATCAGGGTGCGCGCACTCATAACCAGTGACTGGCTGACATCGGTCTCTTTCACGCCTTCAAACAGATTACGGCAGGTGCTTTGTATAATCTCCTGCGCGTCCACTCCCTGCAGGCCGCTGCAGGCTTCTTCCACCAGTGCGCGCAGGCGTGCTACATCCAGTGGCTTGAGCGTGCCATCGGCGCTGGTGATATTGACCAGATGTTCTTCTTCCGCTTCACCCTGCTGGCGTTTCTGTTGCCGTTCTTCGGCCCGCTGGCGGCTGCGTTCTTCCCGATAAAGAACATAGGCGCGGGCTATTTTTTGTTCGCCATTACGCATCAGCGCCAGTTCAACCTGATCCTGAATGTCTTCAATATGAACCGTGCCGCCTTCGGCATTACGTCGCAGCAACGCTTGTGCGACCATGTCAGTCATAGTCTGCACACTGTCATGTATGCGTGCGGAAGCGGCCGCATTGCCCCCTTCTACCGCCAGAAAAGCCTTGGTCATGGCAACCGCAATTTTGCTGGCATCAAAGCTGGTCATTTTGCCGTTACGGCGGATCACGTGCAGTCCGCTGTTGCTGCCGGTCTGTGTTTCGGCTTCGCCGGTGGCGCTGACGGCCATGGGTATGCTGCTGCTTTCGCTAACGTCTTGGGTTGTGGCCTGGCTGCTCATTTTATTCCTCCATCGGGATTGGTCAAATCATTGTTCTATGCCTGGTGATACTATATGTATGATGACTATGAGGCGTCAACTACAATATGTTGTGTATATCTGGAAGCATAAGCCCTGCCCAAACTGTGCATGAGCTGTGGATAAATCAATGAGGAAATACTGATATAGCAGACGCAACAAGGCTTGTACGCCGGTTCTGCGGTGGGTAAGGTGTTGCGCCTGAAAAAAACGCGGGAAGCGGCTCTTGTGGTGCGCTATTGAATCAAAGAGGTCATTTCGAACACCGGCATTAAAACGGCCAGCACAATCAGCAGTACAAACACCCCCATGAGCAAAATCATGGCGGGTTCAAACAGACTCACCAGAGTCTGGGTGGTGGCGTTCATTTCATTTTCCTGATGTTGCGCCACTTTTTCCAGCATGGTATCCAGATTACCGCTGGCTTCACCACTGGCAATCAAATGCACGGTTATGGGGGGAAACAACTTGTCCTTGGCCAGCCCTTCGCTCAGGTTGCCGCCTTCACGCACACGCTCGCTAGCCTGTGTTACCACCTGACGCATGCGTGAGTTACTCACCACTTCCGAGGCCAGCTTGAGGGCTTCCAGCAAAGGTACGCCGGAACGCACCAGAATACTTAAAGTGCGGGTAAAACGTGCCGCGTTCTGCCCCTTAACCAGACGGCTGACCAGCGGTATATGCAATTGCATATCATCCATAAACTGTTTTACTTTGGGCACAGAGCGCAGCCGCCGCCAGCCCAGCATCAGCAGTGCCAAAAAAGCCAGCAGATAGACCCCGTAGTGGCGCAAAAAATCACTTGCCGCGATCATGACCAGGGTCAGTAAGGACAGGCTTTGCTCGCTGTTTTCAAACACCCGTACAATCTCCGGCACCACATATACCAGCAGTCCGACCACGATCAGCAGCGAAACAAAACTGAGCAACAAGGGATAAACCAGCGCCAGACGCATATTGCGTTGCAGCTCGGCACGTGCTTCGGTAAATTCAGCCAGTTCTTCCAGTACAAAATCCAGCTTGCCGGCGGCTTCACCGGCCATGATGGTGGCGCGGTACAAGTCGGGAAAAACCTGCGGGTATTGGCACATGGCATCGGCCAGGGTCTGGCCTTCACGCACCAGTGAACGCAGGGCTGAAAAAACCTGTTGCAGTTGTTTCTGTTCAGATTGCTCGGCTACCGCGCCCAGTGATTGTTCCAGAGGTACGGCAGAATGCAGCAGCGTAGCCAGCTGGCGGGTGGCAATCGCCAGGTCGGTGGCCGAAATACGGCTGATAAAGCGCCGCCCCTGCTGGCTGTTGGCCATGTCGCTAATGGCCTGCACTTGCAGCGGTATGAGCGACTGCTCGCGTAAAAGCTGGCGAATATGACGTTCACCATCGCCTTCCAGAATACCTTTGTGTTTATTACCGGCCTGATCCAGAGCCACATAATCGTATGCCGGCATGGGCTATCCATGCTGCGTTACACGCAGCATTTCCTGCAGGCTGGTGCGCCCCTCTGTGACAGCCTGACGACCGGAGGCAAACAGGCTTTGCGTAGATTTACGCGCGTGGCGCTGCATGTCGTGTTCGCTGGCTCCGGCGTGAATGTATTCGCGTTGCTGTTCGTCTATGCGGATCAGTTCAAACAAGCCCTGCCGCCCGCGATAGCCCAGCTGGTTGCATTCCTCACAGCCCACCGGTTGATAGAGCGTTTGTTCGGTATCAGCCGGCAGCCCGAGTTTTTCCAGGTCGGCCGCTGAAGCGCTATAAGGTGTTTTACAGGCCGGACATAACAGGCGAATCAGGCGTTGCGCCAGTACCCCGATCAAACTGGAAGACAGCAGAAAAGGCTCAACGCCCATATCACGCAGACGCGTCATGGCTCCTGCGGCCGTATTGGTGTGCAGGGTGGAGAATACCAGATGACCGGTAAGACTGGCCTGCACCGCAATTTCTGCGGTTTCCAGATCACGAATTTCGCCAACCATGACAATATCCGGGTCCTGTCGCAATATGGCACGCAGTCCGCGCGCAAAGGTCAGTTCCACCTTGCTGTTTACCTGGGTCTGGGCAATGCCGTCTATATAGTATTCAATTGGATCTTCCACCGTCATGATATTGCGCTGGCGATCATTTAATTCGTTCAGCACACCGTACAAGGTGGTGGTTTTGCCAGATCCGGTCGGGCCGGTAACCAGTAAAATACCATGTGGTTGGCTAATCAGTTTCTGCAACTGCTTCAGGGTATCCGCATCCATACCGATTTGTTGCAGTTGCAGGCGCCCGGCCTGTTTGTCCAGCAGCCGCAGCACCACCCTTTCGCTGTTGCCGGCCGGCAGGGTGGATACGCGCACATCAACCGAGCGACCGGCAATGCGCAGCGACATGCGGCCATCCTGCGGCAGGCGTTTTTCGGCAATATCCAGTTTTGCCATGACCTTGATGCGCGAAATAACCAGCGGCGCAATAGCGCGTTCCGGCTGCAGAATTTCACGCAGAACACCGTCTATGCGCAGGCGAATAACCATGCGGTTTTCATAGGGCTCCACATGCACGTCAGAAGCATTTTCCTTGATCGCTTCCGCCAGTAGCGCGTTAATGAAGCGGATGATGGGCGCGTCATCTGCATTTTCCAGTAAATCTTCACGCTGCGGCAGCAAATCGGCGGCATCGGCCAGCCCCATTTCCTCGCTCCAGTCATCCATCATTTGCTGCGCGGCACCGGATTTATTGCCGTATTCAAGCTGGATGAGGCGCTCGAATTCGGCCTCACTGATGTTTTGCATGGGGATGCCGAAAGCGGCAAAACGCTGTGCTTCCAGCACGCTGGCGGGCTGACTGGCGCTGGTAAAAAGCAACCTGGCGGTGCCTGCTTCCCGATCCTGGCTCAGCAGCACCCGCTGGCGTTTGGCAAACGCATAGGGCAAGCGCAAAACCCTGCTTTCTGTCATTCCGCTGCGGGGCTGGATGTGCCGGATGTTCCCAGATTGATTTCTCTGACCGGGGGCAGTTCAGGTAAAACGGGAGAGTTTCTGTCCGGCATCAATTGTACGCCGCCATCTCGCTCACCCAGTTGAACCTGCTGGATATAGCGATATTTTTTTTGCGTCAAAACGCCGGCTGTACGCTGGTCGCGCACAATAGTAGGCTGTATAAAGATCATCAGGTTCTGTTTAACATCAGTGGTCTTTCTAGAAGTAAACAACTCTCCGATAAGCGGCAAATCCCCCACAAAGGGTACGCTGGAACGTGCTTCATTCAGGGTTTCATCAATCAGCCCCCCCAGTACCAGAATCTGGCCGTTATCCACCAGCACATTGGTTTCGATGGTGCGTTCATTGGTACTTAAGCCGACACCGATAGATTCAGGAATAACCGAGGAAACTTCCTGCTTGATCTTCATGCGAACCGTATTGCCTTCATTAATCTGTGGCGTAACCGTCAGCTTGATGCCCACGTCATGACGTTCGATGGTCTGGAAAGGGTTATCCGGTGTGGTAGAACCGTTGGTGAACTGGCCGGTTATGAAAGGCACATTCTGACCGACATGAATAGCGGCTTCTTCATTATCCAGCGTGGTCAGGTTGGGGGTGGATAGAATATTGGCATCATTATTCCCCTCGGCAGCCTTCAGCAGGGCACGCAGGTCACCGCCCACAAAATAACCCAGACTCAAACCCTGGCCAATGGCGGCCGGAAAGCTGCCCAGCCCGGAACTGACCTGGCCGGGCAATGGATTGCTTGAGCTACCGCCAAAGCCGTCCCCCGGATTGGCCAGATTGGTTTTCCACTCTATACCGAATTCAATACCGTCATTGTGACGAATTTCAGCAATAATGGCTTCTATATGTACCTGGGCGCGACGAATATCCAGTTTGCGTACCACCGACTTGAGGGAACGCATCAGATCCGGTGGCGCAGTAATTACCAGTGCATTGGTAGCTTCATCGGCTTCAATATCAAAATCTTTGGCTTTACCTGACTTGGCTCCTTTAGCCAATTGCTGCTCGCCCACACCGGTCAATACTTCCAGCAATTCACTGGCTTTGGCGTAATTCAGGTACATCACTTCTGTGTTGCCTTCATTTTCCACCGGTGTATCCAGATGGGTAATAAGGGCGCGCATTTCCAGCCGCCGCGCCGGATTACCACCCAGCAAAATGCTGTTGGTGCGTTCATCGGCCAGCAGCACAGGTGCTACCATAGGATTAACACCCCCCTGGGTGCGGGTAAGCATATCCAGCACCTGCACCAGATCCTTGGCATTGGCATAACGTAAACGTACGATTTCGACTGCCTGGTTATTCTGAATATCAATACGCTTGATGATGGCGACCATACGGTTGGCATTACCGGCGGTATCGGAAATAACCAGCGTGTTGCTGTCGGCATGAGCTGCCAGATGGGCCGTTTGCGGCATCAGTGGACGCAAGATGGGCGCCAGTTGCGCGGCATTGATGTTGTTCACTCGCACAATTCGGGTTACCCGGCTATCCCCCACCAGCTGCGCGTCACCACCCAGCAGTTGTACATTTTCCTGCTTGGCGCCCTGCGCCGGCATAATCTTGATCACATCACCCGAGGGTACGGCCGCGAAACCGTGTACATTCAGAATGGAGAGAAAAATTTCATACAAATCTTTCTTGTTGGCCGGTTGCGATGAAATCACCGTCACTTTGCCCTTAACCCGGGGATCGACCACAAAGTTTTTGCCGGTCATATCGGCCACTGTGGAGATCAGCGCGCGGATATCGGCATCTTTCATATTCAGAGTAATCTGGCTTTGCTTTTCGGCAGCAAAAAGCAGCGCGGGAAACAGCACGATGAACAAACTGAAACAGAAGAAAGTTTTTATGTTTTTCACAGGGTTATCGATTGTAGCAAATATTATCTTCTATTGTAGCAAGTGCATCGGGTTTAGCTCATTTCTGCGGGATTCAGGGCCGCTTTTGAGGCCAGTTCCTTATGCCAGAACAAGGTTGCGCCGCAGACAGCGGCCGGCATGGCCAGAAAATTAACCAGTGGAATCATCATTAATAACATAACGCTGCCACCAAAGCCCAGAGATGACCAGCGGCTGGCTCTGAGACTGGCCAGTTGTTGAGGAAAACTCATGTCATGGTTGCCCATGGGATAGTCGGCGTATTCAATGGTCATAAACCAGGCACCGAAAATAATCCATAATACGGAAGCTGCAATATTAACCACCGGTATCAGAAACAGCAGCAGAATAGGTATGGCACGCAACAGAAAATAAGCCAGTTTTCTGAGTTCCGACATCATCGCCGGAATGATTGATTTCATAATATCGCTCATGGAACTGCTTCCAGAAGGCAATTGCCCTCCCAGTTTCAGTTCCGCCTTTTCAGCCAGCAGGGCATTGAAAGGCGCTGCGATCAGATTGGCAATAGCGGTAAAGGTGAAAAAAATAATCAACAGCGCAGCCACTGCGAACAGCGGCCACAACAACCAGCGCAGGAAGGAATACCAGGCGTCCTCGGGAACGGCCCAGTCCATAAAAACGCCGAACTGATCAATACCCAGCCACACCAGCAGCGAAAAAATAATCACATTGACCAGAAAGGGGATGAGAACAAAACGTCTCAGGCCGGGGGACAGCGCCAATTTGAATCCGCCCAGCAAATGCTGCAGACCCAGTGCCGGATTATTTCTACTCAAGATATTCTCCTGGATATAAAAAGTTGCTATTCAGCGAACAGTAAAGTTATCGAGTAACGGCTCAGATGGCTGCTAAAATCAATCCGATCAGGGCAAAAAATGCTCATTTACAGCGGCAAATGAGCATTTTTGAACACAGAACGGGCTGATTTCAGCGCCTGGCTGAGTCCTAAACCGGCTATTTTCTCTCACTCTGCAGCAAAAGTCATATACGGTTACTATAAAGGCATGTTACAGGACGCATTTTGTTCAACCATTAACCCCGCCTGCTTCTATCCGGGCTGCTCGCAGCGCAGTGCCCTGCAAGGCCTGCGGGATCAATTAAGCCATCCCGGTGGCCTGTTATTACTAAGCGGCGATAAGGGCTGCGGAAAAACCCTGCTGTTACAAAAACTGCTACAGGAAGGTCTGCCGAAAAACATCAGGGTGGCCGAGTTGGCCAGCAGCCGTCAGCCGGATGAAGAATGGCTGCCCTTGTGTCTGCTGGCCTGGGGATTATCCTATCGCGGACTCGATCGGGCACAGCAACAAAATAAACTGGAACAATATCTGCAATCACTGGCCGCCGCAGGCCATGACTTGTTAATGGTGGTGGATGATGCCGAGCAGCTTTCAAAAGCTTCACTGCAGGCACTGATTCAGCTGGGCAATTTGCGTTATGAACAAAAGCTGATGATAAAAATCCTGCTGGTGGGGCAAGCTGAATTAAGCACTTCCCTGCAAAACATGAATCAGGATTTATTCAGCCTGCCGTTACTGATCAACGCGCAATTACAGCCTTTGGATCAAATGGAAACACAGGCCTATATTCGCGCACGCCTGCCCGCAGAAGCCGCATCTGCGTTCACCGAACAGCTCATTAATGAAATTTTTAATGGTACGCAAGGCAATCCCGCTCTGATCAACAAAATAGATCGGCAACTGCTTATTCTTTATCAGGTATCCGGCCGAGCCGATCTTAAGATAGCCGATGTTGCGACGATCAAGGACAAGCTGGCTGTCTGCAAGCCGGGCAGAAAAAGAATATCCCGCTCTAAAAAAAGCACGCACAGAATATCAGACTCTGCCCCCGAACTGGATGCCTTATCACACAGCCTGGCTGATCTGGAACAGGCCATCAGCCAGTTCAAACCGTCACACAGCCCTGCTCCTGTGAATGAGCAATTGGGGCTGGACGAAGACGGCTTTCCCCAGGAGCCTGCCTAACTGCTGCAGTCAATAACCGCCTGACGCCTGTCCAGACGCAAACGACCATTATTCGAGATAACAATGGCGCGTGCTTCATCATCCTCTGAGCGAGGGCAGAATTTTATCGTCAGATTGGTTCCCGGTGTACGCCCGTCCGCATGATAGATGGTTTTGCGCCGACCACTGGATGACACAATGCGGATATCATCCTGCTGTGCAGACCACACATGTATCAAGGGTTCATCCACATCACGCTGGCGATTATTATTGCTGTCGGCAAAAATGATCAGGCCCTCTGACCAGTCAAAAGAATTTTCACAAGAGGACTGGTCAAGGCTGGGACAAACCACGGTATTGATCCCACTGGAAATGGCGTTGCTGCGCGCCATATGAAATTTGCTCACAAAACCATTAACCCTGGCCGACATTTTATTCTGTGCCACCATCGCCGACATGGCCGGCATCACCATGGACATCAAAATAACAAATATCGCCATGCTGATGAGCAATTCCAATAAACTGAAGCCCTGTTGCCTTTGTTTGAAAAGTATTTTTTCAGACATCTTCATCTCCTTATGAACAAGCCCGGCCATTCATTTGACCTGTCCATACTCTAGGCAAAAGCAGGCAACCACATGCCCCGTAGAAATGTCAGCATTTACTGAGGGTTTTGAAAGCAAGCAATAATCAGACAGAACATTGGCTTTTTCTGTACCGTTTATTTTACGAAAGATGAGCTTTTATGCGTGATGCATAAAGCGGGATAAATATTACAGCAATATGATGGTCGCTAGTCCCAGAAAGGCCATAAAACCGACAACATCGGTAACCGTGGTAAGCAGAACACCACCCGCCAGAGCCGGATCAATGGACATTTTTTTCAATAGCATGGGGAACATGGCACCGGCAAATGCGGCCACCACCAGATTAATTACCATGGCGGCGGCGATCAGAAAACCGATCTTGTAATTATCAAACCAGATGGCCGCGATACTGCCCACTACCAGTGCCCAGACCATGCCGTTAACCGCACCGATAGCCATTTCCTTAAACAGCAACTGACGGGCATTTTTGACTGAAATCTGCCCCAGTGCCTGGCCGCGAATAATCAGGGTTAGCGTCTGACTGCCGGCAATACCCCCCATACTGGCCACAATCGGCATAAGAATCGCCAGCGCTACCACCTGTTGCAAGGTATTTTCAAATAAACCGATTACAAAAGATGCCAGCAAGGCAGTCAGCAGATTAACCCCCAGCCAGATGGCACGGCGGCGCGCGCTGTCGAATACCGGCGCGAACATATCCTCATCTTCGGTCAGACCGGCGGTACCCATCAACTGGCGCTCACCTTCTTCACGAATAACATCCACCACGTCATCAATGGTAATACGTCCCAGCAGTTTGCCATCAGCATCCACCACGGGTGCGGATACCAGATCCTGTTGTTCAAAACGGTTGGCTACTTCCAGTTCATCCCAGGTAGCCTGAATGGGATGTTGATCCAGCGTCATGGCTTCGGCTACCGAATCATCCGGGTCGCCGGTAACGGTGGCTATCAGGGGTAAAACCCCCAGATATTTACCGAAACGGTTGACCACATACAGACTGTCGGTATTTTCCGGAATACGGCCTTTCAAACGCCGCAAATAGCGCAACACTACATCCAGTGTTACTTCGGCACGCACCGTGATGGTATCAACATTCATCAGGCCGCCGGCCGTATCTTCCGGGTAGGACAAGACGGACTGTAAACGCTCGCGGTGCTGTTGATCCAGTGAATCCAGGATCTCGCTACTGACCGCCAGCGGCAGGTCATTGATCAGATCGGCCAGATCATCGGCATCCAGATTCTGCGCTGCCGATAAAATCTCTGAACGGTCCATATGGCTGAGAATATCGTCGCGTACATCTTCGGCCAGATGTACCAATACCTCACCATCCAGACGGTCATCACTGACACTCCAGATGATTTTACGTTGTTCAAGCGGTAAAGATTCAAGCAGATGAGCAATTTCAGCCGGATGCAGCCCACGCAGTGAAGCAGCCACCTTGTGCAAGGCACCACTGTCCAGATTATCCAGAACACGATCTATACGAATATCTTGTGCCGTATTAGCTGCCACATCTGTTCCACGAAAAGAGAGTACCGACTGGAATCCTGATGCATCATTGAAAATGATGCCTTCCCGCTCAAGTCTAACAGGATTACTAGCGGGCCGGCTGCCAATTTCTGTATTTTCAACAGGCTCACTTTTATAGGCAAAGCCTTTGCCGTATTTGACAGCGGGAGCGTACTCACGGATAGTCACACGATTATAGCTGTCAAATCTTATTGTAAGCCTGTTATTGGAGTATTTTTATGTCTCGTAATATTGCTATTGCCACACTTTTTTGCGGCCTCCTTCTCTTTATCGGAAATGCTCATTCGGCTCAGCTTTCAGCTGTAGCCTATGGCACCATCAGCAGCGTCGGAAAACAAAGCAAGGATAATTCAGGTGGTAAAACCGGAGGCACCGTGGTCGGTGGTCTGGTCGGCCTGTATACAGGTAAAGGTAAATCCACCAGTAACAAGGCACTGCGTACCCTGGGTGGAGCGGCAGCCGGCCGCGCGGTGGGTGGTCACATGGCCGGTGGCAAGCAGAAAGTCTATACCGTCAACCTGATTCAGGGCGGAACCATACGCGTCGCCATGGATAGCGGCAATTTCCGCGAAGGTGACTGTGTTCAGGTAGAACAGGGCAGCACCAATAATATGCGCCGTGTTTCTGATGAATTCTGCGTACATAACAGCCAGGTGCCTGACGCTTATAAAGCCGAGCATCGCAAAGAAGCCAATGAATGCGCTCAGGCCAAACAGGAATTACTGGCCGCCAAAGACGAATCAGCGGTTAAAACCGCACAGATGAAAATGAATATTCTGTGTCAGGACTGAGAATCTGATTGTTCAAGCCCTGTACTCAGGCAGGTGTCTGAGTACAGGGCTGCCTACCCCACCCGTTTGATGTGTCTCCGCCTTTCCCCTTTGGAAAAGGGGGAAGGATGTCCTCGTTCCCACGTTCCTACGTGGGAATGCATACGAATTATAAACCTTGTTGCTGCTTAGAAAAACCGGCTGATGCTGGACTGGCTCATTGCATAGCTTGCAGTGTGCTTACTGGTGGTTTGGTATGCATGCCCACGTTGAACGTGGGAACGAGGTAATATTCAGAATCCTCAAATCTCCCCTGGCCCCTCTTTATCCTCGTTCCCACGTTCCTACGTGGGAATGCATACGGATTATGAATCTTATTGCCGCCTAGAAAAACAGGCTGATGCTGGACTGGCTCATTGCATAGCTTGCAGTGTGCTTACTGGTGGTTTGGTATGCATGCCCACGTTGAACGTGGGAACGAGGTAA
>JAHXHF010000345.1 GCA_025656895.1 gamma proteobacterium symbiont of Bathyaustriella thionipta | reverse complement strand
TCAGCACTTCCAGATTATCCATCAAAGCGCCCATCCAGGGTGTCATTTTCTCTTCTTCGGTACCCGGTAAAAAACCAATGTCTTCGCCCACTGGAACGGTGGCACGGGTCATGATGATTTCCCGAAAGCGGTCATCATCCAGTGTCTGGGCCAGTCCCGCTGCCAGTGTCAATAAGGTTTTTCCACTGCCGGCCATGCCCAGCAGGGTAACGAAATCAAGCTCCGGATCCATGAGTAGATTCAGGGCGAAATTCTGTTCCCGATTGAGCGCATTGATACCCCACACACTGTGACTGGAGTGGCGGTAATCGGTCAGTGTTTCTATGACCGCCTGCTGTCCTTCGCAACTTCTTACAATGGCTTCAAAATTATCCTGTTCAAGATAAATACACAGACCGGGATACCAGTCAGCGGTATCAGGGCCATGCAGACGGTAAAAGCTACGCCCCTGTTCCTGCCAGGAATCCAGCTTCTGGCTGTGTCTGTCCCAAAAATCATCGTTAAGTTGTAAATAACCAGTGTGCAAAAGATTAACATCATCCAATACCTGATCGGTGGAATAATCTTCAGCAGAAATGCCCAATGCAGTGGCTTTAATGCGTAGATTAATGTCTTTGGATACAATCGTAATGTGGCTGTGCGGACGTTCTTTCTGCAGTGCAATAGCGGCACTGAGAATATGATTGTCCGGTTTATTACCAGCCAGACTGACAGGCAGTTCATGAGCCACTGCCAGGGTCTGAAAAAAAAGCCGGCCACTGGCTTGCCCGCCCTCGCCCTTGAAAGAGGTGCTTTTGAGTGGTAGTCCCTCTTCAATCGCAGAACCGGCTGTATGGCTGAGTAACTCATCCAGAAAACGACTGACCTGGCGCACATTGCGGGAAACTTCAGACAGGCCTTTTTTAGCCGCATCCAGCTCTTCCAGAACCACCATGGGCAGGCACACATCATGTTCCTGAAAACGGAAAATGGAGGTGGGGTCGTGCATCAGCACATTGGTATCCAGAATGAACAGACGTCCGGCTTCAGAACGATTCATGATGACCTCAACCCTGTTTTAAAGATTGATTCAGTTGTTTGACCGCCAGCAGAACCTCGTCAACATGGCCGGCCACTTTTACCTTGCGCCAAACCTGACGAAGAACTCCTTCTTTATCAATCAGGAAAGTACTGCGTTCAATCCCCAGAACCTGTTTGCCGTACATGTTTTTCATTTTAATAACATCGAATAACCGGCATAAGGTTTCATCGGTATCTGCCACCAGTTCAAAAGGAAATTGTTGTTTTTCCCTGAATCTGGCTTGTGCTTTTACGCTATCGCGGGATGCGCCCAGAATGGCACAGGATTGACGGCGAAATTTATTAATCTGATCCCGAAAATTTTGCCCCTCTGTGGTGCAGCCGGGTGTGCTGGCCCGGGGATAGAAATACAACAGGAGATGCCGGCCCTGGTAATCAGAAAGCCTGGCCGGTTTATTGCTGGATAATGTTATTTCAAGGTCTGGTATTTTTTTGTTCAGTTCAACCATTGGCATGAGTGTTCTCCTGCATATTCCTAGTGTTTTTGCGGTTCCAGCACAGCGTCCAGATTAAGAGAGTCGCAATACTCCATGAATTCTTCTCTGAGGGTAGCAATGTGGGTATTGGCGGGGATGCCCACGGTCATATGCAGTGCAAACATGCTGGTGCCTGTGTGCGGAGCGGGATAACAACTGGTGGACAGGTCTTCAATATTGATATTTCGTACCGAAAAAAAGCTGGCCAGACCATGCACAATACCGGTGTGATCCAGAGAGACCACTTCAACCATATAAGGGATATTTTCAGTGGCAGCCGAACGTGCTTCGGTGCGCTTGAGCGACAGAGAAAGCTCCAGCTTTTTTTGCAGCGACGGAATGTTGTTTTCCAGTTTTGAAAGTGCATCCCAGCGGCCTTCAACCAGCAGCAGAATGGCAAATTCACCACCCAGAACGGTCATGCGGCTATCGACCAGATTGCCGCCGCTATCCAGTATGGCTTTGGTAAGCCGGTCAACAATGCCCGGGCGATCTTTACCCAAAGCGGAAATAACCAGCAGGCAATTCTTGTCAGGCATCTAAACTCCAGTGGCCAGGTGTCATGAAAAAACGAGTGTAGCATGGCACCTATGCAGTGCCTATATCTGTTTAAGAACTGGCGGCAGTCCGGCTGTACCTGTATCATTTGCGCTTGGTATTTTATCGAGCAATGGATTCAAAGCATGATTCAAGGTAGTTTGGTTGCGCTGGTGACGCCGATGGATGATTCGGGCGCGGTCGATAATGAAGCATTGGCCGCTCTTGTTGAATGGCATATAGAACAAGGCACCGATGCCATTGTAGCTATGGGCACAACCGGTGAATCGGCCACTCTGGACGAAGCCGAGCATTGTGCGGTTATTCGCGCTGTGGTGAAACAGGTTAATGGACGCCTGCCGGTTATTGCCGGAACGGGTGCTAATGCCACTAAAGAAGCCATTGGTTTGACTGAGTGCGCCAGAGATGCAGGGGCGGATGCCTGCCTGCTGGTAACACCGTATTACAACAAACCGACCCAGAAAGGTCTTTATCTGCATTATAAAGCAGTGGCTGAAGCGGTTGATATTCCTCAACTTTTGTATAATGTTCCGAGCCGTACTGCGGTTGATTTATTGCCTGAAACTGTGGCAAGACTGGCTCAGATAGACAATATCGTCGGTGTCAAAGACGCAACCGGTGATTTACGCAGAGGACAGCAAATCCGACAACTGACTCATGCTGACTTTGCCATTTATGGTGGTGATGACGCAACCGCCTGTGACCTGATGTTACAAGGTGCCCAGGGTGTTATATCGGTTACCTCGAATGTGGCTCCGGCACAAATGGCGGCTATGTGCAAAGCTGCTATCGGCGGGCAGGAAGAGCAGGCACATAAGCTGGATCAACCCCTGTCAGGACTGCATCAGGCCCTGTTTGTTGAATCCAGTCCTATCCCGGTGAAATGGGCTCTGCATAAAATGGGACGAATTCAGCCGGGCATCCGCTTGCCACTGACCTGGTTGGAACCTGAAAGCGAATCTGCTGTCGAAGCGGCCATGCGACAAGCCCATATTTTAAAGTGAATTTATCCATGAAATTGAAAATCTACCGCTTATTATCCCTTTCCATAGGAGTCGTGCTGCTGATCAGCGGTTGTTCCTCTGCACCTTCCGTCTCGGATGTGCTGCCGGATAAAAAAGTAGAATACAAAAAAGAAAAAAAGGCCGAGCGCTCTCTGGAAGTACCTCCGGATCTGACCTCGTCCAGTATACGCAGTAATATGGCGATTCCGTCTGTAAGTGCTTCAGGCTCAGCCAGTTACGCGCAATATTCCAGTAACCAGAAAGGTGCCAAACATTCACGCCCCAGTGGCATTATGCCGGAGAATCCTCGTATTCAGGTCAAGCGTGATGGTGATCGACGTTGGCTGGTGGTGGAAGGTGATCCGGAAGCTGTCTGGCCCGAGGTGCGTAATTTCTGGTCTCAACAGGGACAGGTTCTGGTTGAGGAAGACCCTGTGATCGGCATCATGGAAACCGGCTGGATTGAGAACCGGGCCGATGTCAGTAAAGATCTGATTACCGATGTAGTGCGTAAATTTGTAGATCGCCTGTATTCTACCGGTACACGTGATCGTTACAGAACCCGTCTGGAAGAAGGAGTTCAACCGGGCACCACAGAAATTTATTTAACGCATAAGGGTCTGGTGGAAACCGTGCAGGAAGCCAGTTCAGGCACCTCGGCATTTACGGTCTGGCAGCCTCGCCCAACCGACCCGGAACTGGAAGCTGAAATGATGCGCCGGTTGATGGTGTATCTGGGGGTACAGGACAAGCAGGCTCAAACTCAGCTGGCAGCACGCACTACAGGCAAACAACGCAGTCAGCTACAGACCGATGCACGTGGTAATGCGGCCTTGTTGATTCATGAAGATTTCCCGACAGCCTGGCGCTTGACCGGTTTTGCACTGGATCGTTCCGGCTTGAATGTGGAAGACCGGGATCGTTCCAGAGGTATTTATTATGTTCGCTATGCAGACCCGCTGGCGGGTGAAGAACAATCCAGCAGTGGACTTTTTTCCAAACTGGCTTTCTGGAAAAGTGACGAGGTCATTGAGGATGGAACCGAGTACCAGATTCGTGTGCTGGATGAAAAAAATCGTTCAAGAGTCAGTGTTTATACTGCCGAAGGTGTACCGGATACCACGCCTACGGCCAAACGTATCCTGAGTATATTGCTTGAGCAAATAAACTGATTTCATGCGGCTGGCTTCCCTGGGCAGTGGCAGCCGTGGCAATGCAACACTGATCGAAGCGGGTAGCACCCGCATTCTGATTGACTGCGGTTTTGCCGCGCGAGAGCTTGAGCGGCGTCTGCAGCAGGTAGGTGTGTCAGCAAAAGATTTGAGCGCTATTCTGGTGACCCATGAACATGCTGATCATATAAAAGGTGTGGGGGCTCTGGCGCGGCGTTATCAGTTGCCTGTGTGGATGACGGCGGGAACCCATGCGGCTGACCGCTGCGGTGAATTACCTCATTTGAACATTATTAAAATGCATGGGGATAGCTACCGAACGGGTGAAATTGACTGGCAGCCCTTTGTGGTGCCGCATGATTCCAGAGAACCCTGCCAGTTTATATTCCGAACACAGGATGTCTGTTTGGGTATATTGACGGACGCAGGTCATATTACGCCTCATATCACGCATGCGCTGTCTGATTGTGATGCTTTGTTGCTGGAATGTAACCACGATCCTGATATGCTGGCTGAAGGACCTTATCCCTTGCATCTGCAACGCCGGGTGGGTGGTGACTGGGGACATTTAAACAACAGGCAGGCGGTGGATTTACTCGGAAAACTGGATGTCAGCCGCCTTAAAACCCTGATTGCGGCACACCTGAGCGAACACAATAACAGCCCGCAAAAAGTGCGCGATTGTTTGTTACAGGCTTTTCCTGATGTGGAACCTAATTTGCACATCGCCCGTCAGGATCAACCGCTGGACTGGATTGATCTGGATTCAGAATAAGCTATTTTTTGGAGTAATCCCATGCAGTATCACAAAGGTGGAGCAGCCTTATCCGCATTCCGGCTCTCCAAACTGCAGCAGCAGTTGGCACAGGCCGGTATTCCTCCGCTTAAGCTGAACGCGCGTTTTATACATTTTTATCAAACAGCACAAAAGCTGAATTCGGATGATGTGGCTACTTTGCATCACTTACTCACTTATGGGCCTGATTTTGAAGGAAATGATGAACAGGGCGACTTGCTGTTAGTGATCCCCCGTCCGGGCACCTTGTCGCCCTGGTCGAGCAAAGCCACGGATATTGCTCACAACAGTGGATTGAGCCATATTCAACGTATCGAGAGAGGCATTGCCTGGACACTGCAATCGGATAACGGGCTGGATGAAACGCACATCAGGCAGGCCATCGCTTTACTGCATGATCGTATGACGCAAATCGTGGTCAGGCATTTTACAGAGGCGGCCTGTTTATTTGAACAACAGCATCCAAAGCCATTGCAAACGGTTGATATTCTGCACGCTGGAAAAGCCGCTTTGATAGAGGCCAACCGTTCGCTGGGTCTGGCGCTTTCTGATGATGAAATTGACTACCTGCTGGACAGTTTCATTCGCTTGCAGCGTAATCCGAGCGATGCGGAATTGATGATGTTCGCACAGGCCAATTCAGAACACTGCCGCCATAAAATTTTTAATGCAGACTGGGTGATAGACGGACAAGCGCAAACAGAGACCCTGTTCGGCATGATACGCAACACCACGCAGGTTTCACCACAGGATGTGTTGTCAGCCTACGCGGATAACTCGGCCGTTATCAGTGGCCATCAGGCACAGCGTTTTATCACAGACTCTGAGCACAAGCGCTATCACTATCAGCAGCAACAGATTGATCTGTTGATGAAGGTGGAAACCCATAACCATCCCACTGCCATTTCTCCCGACCCCGGTGCGGCTACCGGTTCAGGGGGTGAAATTCGTGATGAAGGCGCAACCGGTCGTGGCGGCAAACCCAAAGCCGGTTTGAGCGGCTTCAGTGTTTCCAATTTACGAATTCCCGGTTATGAACAACCCTGGGAAGTGGATTATGGCAAACCGGAACGTATTGTATCGGCCTTGCAGATTATGCTGGAAGGACCCATAGGTTCAGCCGCGTTTAATAATGAGTTTGGCCGCCCCAATCTGTGTGGCTATTTCCGCAGCTATGAAATGCAAACCACGCAAGCGGACGATGCCGAACTGCGCGGCTACCACAAGCCCATTATGCTGGCGGGTGGTATGGGTAATATTGAGCGTGGACAGGTCGATAAAAAACCTTTTGCGGCGGCTACTCCGCTGGTGGTGCTGGGTGGGCCGACCATGTTGATTGGTCTGGGTGGTGGCGCGGCCTCATCCATGACCAGCGGCAGCAGCGATGCGGCGCTGGACTATGCCTCGGTACAGCGCAGCAATCCGGAAATGGAACGCCGTTGTCAGGAGGTCATAGACCGCTGCAGCGCACTGGGGGAAAACAATCCTTTGCTGTGGGTGCATGATGTCGGTGCCGGCGGGCTCTCCAATGCGCTGCCGGAGCTGGTGCATGATTGTGAACGCGGCGGTGAGTTTGAATTACGCAAAATATTGAACGACGACCCCGGCATGACGCCCATGCAGATCTGGTGCAATGAATCACAGGAGCGTTATGTATTGGCCGTGAACGCCACGCAACTGGCTGATTTTGAAGCTATCTGTAAGCGTGAACGCTGTCCCTACGCGATTGTCGGGCAGGCGCTTGAAGAGCAGCAGTTGACGCTGACAGACCAGCATTTTGACAACAAGCCGATTGATATTTCCATGTCGCTACTGTTCGGCAAACCACCGAAAATGACCCGCAACAGCCGGCATGTAAAACGGTTTTTTCCGGATTTTGATAACAGCCGCATTGATTTGAGCGAGGCTATAGAACGTGTATTGCGCCTGCCGGCGGTTGCCAGCAAGCAGTTTCTGATTACCATCGGTGACCGCTCCATTAGCGGCATGGTCGCGCGTGATCAAATGGTTGGCCCGTGGCAGATTCCGGTCAGTGATGTGGCGGTAACCAGCAGTTCATTCCAGGGTACAACGGGTGAAGCCATGGCTATGGGAGAACGCACGCCACTGGCGGTGCTGGATGCGCCCGCCTCCGGGCGCATGGCAGTGTGTGAAGCCATCACCAATATCATGGCCGCACCCATTGAACAATTGTCCGCTATTAAATTGTCCGCCAACTGGATGGCAGCGGCCAATCATGCCGGAGATGATGCGGATTTATTTGATACGGTCAAAGCGGTGGGTATGCAGTTGTGTCCGCAACTGGGTATTGCTATCCCGGTGGGCAAAGATTCCATGTCGATGAAAACCGTCTGGCAGAAAGACGGCCGGTCGCGTGAAATGAGCGCACCGGTTTCGCTTATTATTTCGGCTTTTGCGCCGGTTCGTGATGTGCGTCAGGTTCTGACCCCGCAGCTAAAACTGGATGAGGGCGACAGCCAGATTCTGTTTATTGATCTGGCTATGGGGAAAAAACGTCTGGGTGCTTCGGCACTGGCGCAGGTTTATCAGCAGAGCGGGGCGCAAGCGCCTGATTTGGAAGATGTCAGTCTGTTTCGCCAGTGCTTTGAAGTCATTCAACAGATGAATCGGGAGGGCCTGCTGCTGGCTTATCATGACCGCTCGGATGGTGGTCTGTTGGCCTGTTTGTGTGAAATGGCGTTTGCCGGTCACTGCGGGCTGGATATTCAGCTGGATGTGGAAGCGGCCGATATGCTAGCGACTCTGTTCAATGAAGAACTGGGTGTACTGATCCAGGTGCGTCTTGATCAGTTGCCCGCGGTGCATGAAAAACTGGCGGCCGCCGGTTTGTCATCCTGGACACAGCCGCTTGCCATTCCACGCAAGGACGGCAAGATAAAGATCAGCAACCGGCAGGGCATCTGCTATCAGAGTCAGCGGGCGGAATTGCAATCCATCTGGTCGGAAACCAGTTATCAGATGCAACGTTTGCGCGACAACCCTGATTGTGCGGATGAAGAATTTGCCCGGCATAAAAATAATGAAGATGGCGGTCTGTTTGCTGATTTAAGCTTCCGTATGGACAGCAACCCGGCCAGCGCATTGATTAACAGCGGCGCGCGTCCGCGCATGGCCATTCTGCGAGAGCAGGGTGTTAACGGCCAACTGGAAATGGCGGCCGCTTTTGATCGTGCCGGTTTTGACTGTATAGATGTACACATGTCTGATCTGATTAACGGACGCATTCAGCTGCAGGAATTTCATGGCATGGTGGCCTGTGGCGGGTTTTCCTACGGTGATGTTTTGGGTGCGGGTGAAGGCTGGGCGAAATCCATTTTGCATAACAGCCGTATGCGTTCGGTTTTTGAACACTGGTTTCAGCGTAGCGATACTTTCACTCTGGGTATTTGTAACGGTTGCCAGATGTTGTCGGCATTACGTCAACTGATTCCCGGAACCGATCACTGGCCGGATTTCATGCGAAACCGATCTGAACAATTCGAAGCCCGTGTCGTGATGGCCGAAATACCGCAAAACCCCTCCATTTTGCTGCAGGGCATGCAGGGATCACGCCTGCCCGTGGTGGTGGCACACGGCGAAGGACGGGCACAATTTGCTTCTGATCAGGATGCGTCAGCGGTTAGGGTTGCTTTACGCTATATTGAAAACAATGGTGATATTGCGCATCGCTATCCGGCTAACCCCAACGGTTCAACGCATGCGGTTGCCGGTATCTGTAATACCGATGGACGGGTTACCGCCATGATGCCGCATCCGGAACGGGTGGTGCGTACACTGAACAATTCATGGCATCCGGCAGATTGGCAAAATGACGCACCCTGGATGCGTTTGTTCCATAATGCCCGCTTATGGTTGGGCTGAGCATGCTATAGTGAATCCCATTATGGCTTGAGTCTGATATGGATTTGAATGCTCAGGCTTCCGGGTATAGCGATTGCTGCCAAACAGGTGAGCTTTGACTAAAGAAAAAGATATTAGTGATCTGATTTCAACCATAAGACCGGAAGACTCCGGCAGCTTGACCGAACCTACTGAAGCGGCGGTTAAAACCTGGCGTGCCAGCCTGCCGGTTAAATTGCTGACCGTGATCAGCGGCATAGTGGTCGGGCTGAGTGTCGCTTTGTTCATCTATCAGGTACAGAATGTGCGGCAGGAAGTCATTGCACATTACACGAATGAATCTTATCAACTCAGCAATCAACTGGCTGATGACATCTCGCATCTGGAAAATAAAACAACCGAAAATCTGTTGCGGCTACTAAAGCAGGCGCGGGTTTCTTCGGGCTATAGCCAGCTGGTTTTTTCAATGGGGGATGTGGTATTGGAGGCCGGGCTGGCAGAAGCACAGGCAGCTTCTGTAGAACGAACCCTTTATTTTTCCGGTGGCTCGGCCCGTTTAAAACTTGTTTTTCCTGATGTGAATGCCGAAGTATTCAGCCGCACCAGCAGGCTGATGCTATGGATTGTTGCACTGATGCTGTTCAGCATCGTGCTGTTATTTGTTGTTGTACGCACGGTGATTGCCGATTCTTTCAAGGAAACACTGCGCGGAGCACGAGCCATTACAGAAGGCGACTGGAATTTGCGCCTGGATGCAGGCCGCAAAGATGAATTTGGCGTACTGGCCACTTTTTTTAATCAGATGCTGGATAGTCTGGTGGGGCACCAGCAGGTAATGCGTCGTGCCTTGAAGCAGTTGCGTCATTCTGAGGCGCGGCTGGAAGATGAAGTGAAAGAGCGCACCCTGGCTCTGGAACAGACCGCCATTGCCCTGTCCAAACGTGAACGCCTGCTGAGTGAATATGCGCAGGTCACATCCCAAGCCAAACCTACGCACGAAAAAATCTGCCTGCTGCTGCAACTGGGCTGTGATTTGCTGGATTTGGATGAAGCTTATTTCTGGGAAATCCATGCTGATAATTATCAGATCAGCGTACATTATCCAGAGGATGCGAAACTGGATGAAGGTGCCATCATGCGCTTTCAGAAATCTCTTTATGCCAACATGCTGGAAAAAAGATCATCGATCGTTTTCTCGCACTCGGATGATTCGGCTCTGCGCGGCTACACTCACCGACTGGGGGTTGAATCCTATGTGGGTGTACCGGTTTATATCAACGGAGAAATCAACGGCTCATTGAATTTTTTCAGTATGCATGATCGTGATCGATACTTCAGCGAGGAGGATGTCAGTTTTATTGAATTATGCAGCGACTGGACCGGCTCCACGCTTACGCGGGAACGACAGGAAAAGCTGATATTTCAGCAAAAAGAACGAGCTCTGGTTACTTTGCAATCCATCGGTGATGGCGTGATTACTACCGATGCTGACGGCATGATCGAATATCTGAACCCGGTAGCGGAAAAGCTGACCGGCTGGAGTAGCGAAGAAGCGCTGGGGCATCCACTGGAAGATGTGTTCCGCATTGTTGACGAACACTCGCTTACCCCCATCGTTGATCCGGTACGCCGTTGTCTGGAAGAAGACAGCATTGTCTCCATGGAAAGCAGTGTTACGCTCATGCATAGAGATGGTCACGCAGCCTCTATTGAAATATCCGCATCCCCCATCCGTGGTCGGGAAGGCAAGGTGCAGGGTGCTGTGGTTATTTTCCATGATGTCAGCAGTGCCCGTGAAATGGCCAACCAGTTGATGTATCAGGCCAATCATGACTTCCTGACCGGCCTGATTAACCGTCATGAGTTTGACAGCCGCCTGAATCTGGCACTGGAATCAGCCAAAGAGCACGATTATGAACACGCGCTCTGCTATCTGGATCTGGATCAGTTCAAAATTGTCAATGATACCTGCGGACATGTGGCGGGCGATCAATTGCTTAAGCAGATTACCACCCTGTTAAGTACTCATGTACGTGAAAGCGATACTCTGGCACGTCTCGGTGGTGATGAGTTCGGTTATTTACTGGAGCGATGCCCCTTGAAAAAGGCCGAGCAGATTGCAGAAAATGTACGAGGTGTTATCAAGGATTTCCGCTTTGTATGGGAAGATAAAACTTTTGAAGTTGGCGTCAGCATCGGTCTGGTACCCATCACCAATACCAGTCTGGATTCCAGCACCATCATGAGTGCGGCAGACACCGCCTGTTATGCGGCCAAGGAAAAAGGCCGTGACAGGGTGCATGTCTATCAACCGGGAGATGTCGATCTGGCGCGTCGTCATGGAGAAATGCAATGGGTATTGCAAATTCAGGAGGCACTGGAAAAAGATCGCCTGGTACTCTATTGGCAACCCATTGTGCCGACTGCGGAAGATGCGAATGAAGCGCCGCATTACGAAATATTGTTACGCATGCGTGACATACAGGGACAGTTGATTGATCCGGGCTCTTTTATTGCGGCTGCCGAACGCTATGATCTTATGCCCAGTATCGACCGCTGGGTGATACGTAAAATCTGCGAATCGGCTGCGGCTATTCCGTCTGACAGCCAATATGCCAACTGCCAGTTCTCCATTAATCTGTCGGGCGCTACGGTCGATGATGAGCGCCTGCTGGACTACATAACGGATCTGTTTGTTGAAACAGAATTATCACCCGGGCGCTTTTGTTTTGAAGTCACTGAAACAGCCGCTATTGCCAATCTGGGCGGAGCTATTCGTTTGATTAATGAGCTGAAAAACCTCGGTTGCAGCTTCTCACTGGATGATTTTGGTAGTGGTTTTTCATCCTTTGCCTATCTGAAAAATCTGCCGGTCGATTACCTTAAAATTGATGGCAGTCTGGTCAAGGACATGGAAAATGACCCGATTGATTACGCAATGGTTAAATCAATCTCGCAAATTGGTAAAGCCCTGGGAGTAAAAACTGTGGCGGAATATGTTGAAACCCGGGGTATCTTTGAAATGCTGCAGGAACTGGGTGTGGATTATGCCCAGGGATACTGGGTTTCCCGCCCCAAACCCCTCGCCATTGACGCGCGCCACATGCTGGCAGGTTGATGACATGATCGACGGCTCTAGGTGCGTGAGCAAATGAGCCGTTCTGAATATGACATTCTGCCAGAGACGGCCTGCTTGCTGAAAGAAAAACCCGCCTTCAAAGGTCTTTTCTGACAGAGATATTCACAGGCTCCTAAAGAGGGGAGGCAAAAAACCTTACCTGGCAATCAGCAAGAATAACGGCTGATTATTGAAATCAAGGAATAGATCATGCTCATTAAAAAGGCTGCACGCATCGCATCCAGCGAAATTACCGACGAAAAACACTGGAAGCAGAGGCGACAGTTTCTTAAATCTTTTGCACTTGTTGCCGGCGGGGTTTTATCACCCTCCATACTGTTGGCGGATGAGGCGGAAAAATTACCAGCCGCCATGCCCCATATCAAGCATACAGACTATGGCAAGGGGCTTAAAACTACAGCTTACAAAGACATACGTGCATACAATAATTTTTATGAGTTCGGCACCCGCAAGGAAGATCCTGCCCGTTATGCACAGGATTTTATTACCCGCCCCTGGACAATCAAGGTGTCAGGTGAATGTGAAGCAGCGGGTGAAATCGGCATGGAAGATATTTTAAGCCAAATCACCCAGCAAGAGCGCATTTATCGTTTTCGCTGTGTAGAAGGCTGGGCCATGGTGGTGCACTGGAACGGCTTCTCTCTGAGCGAGCTTTTAAAACGATTCAAGCCCACATCTAAAGCTAAATATGTGGCTTTTGAAACGCTCTATGATCCCAAACAGATGCCGGGACAGAAGCGCCGCGTACTGGACTGGCCTTATCGTGAAGGTTTGCGAATAGATGAAGCCATGCATCCGCTGACAATGATGGTAACCGGCATTTACGGACGTTTGCTGCCGAATCAGAATGGTGCTCCGTTGCGCCTGATTATACCGTGGAAATACGGCTTCAAAAGTATCAAATCCATTGTGTCCATCCAATTTACCGAAACTCAGCCTGTGGCCACCTGGAATCAGCAGGTGGCTAAGGAATACGGATTTTATGCCAATGTAAATCCGCAAGTGGACCATCCACGCTGGAGTCAGGCATATCATCGTAATATTGGTGAAGGTATTTTTTCGCGCAAGCAAAAAACCGAAATGTTTAATGGCTACGCAGATGAAGTGGCACATTTGTATTCCGGTATGGATCTGAAAAAGTATTTTTAGAGGATCCGTCATTGCACATAAAAAAACCGCAGTTTTCAGCGGAAAAGCTGCGCCGCTTTTTGCTGAAGCCGGTATTGTTTCTGTTGGCTTCCTCACCCGCAGGCTGGCTTTTGTATGATGCGCTGAATGGACAGCTAAGTGCCAATCCCATTGAGGATTTAACCTATCGTAGCGGTGATTGGGCTTTACGTTTCTTACTCATTACTCTGGCGCTAAGCCCGCTGAAAAATGCCACAGGATGGACCTTCCTGATTCGATACAGACGCATGCTGGGTTTGTTCGCTTTCTTTTATGTGTTACTGCATTTCCTTATCTGGCTGGCGCTGGATCATTATTGGGAATTTTCTGAAATCAGCGAAGATATTGTAAAAAGGCCTTATATAACGGTAGGTTTTAGCGCGTTCATTATGTTACTTGCGCTTGCGCTTACTTCCACCCGAAAAGCCATGAGAAAATTAGGGCGCAACTGGAAAAAACTGCACCAGCTTATTTATCCAGCGGCTGTTCTGGCGGTATTGCACTATTTGTGGCTGGTTAAAGCCGATATTCTGCAACCATTGATTTATGCCGGCGTACTGGTTTTTCTGCTGTTGGCAAGGCGTATTAAAGAGACACAGAAATGATTGTAGTGGATGGCTTATTGCCTGCAGGGATGCGGGTCATTCTGCGGGTTCGTTACACTTATAAAGAACCGCACCGGGCATTTTAATCGGTTTTCTGTTCTGTCAGCAGGGCTACTGCAGGACGGCTTGCCGGTGATAGCCCGGACTGGGGTTTGGCAATACCATAGCCCTGCACAAAATCAACCCCGAGCGCTTTCAAAAGCTGAATTTGCTCGGTTGTTTCGACAAATTCGGCAATGGTATCAATGCCCAGCGCGCGCGCAATTTCAATAATGGATTTAACCATGGCCTGATCGACAAGGGATTGTTTCAGATCACGGATAAACAAGCCATCAATTTTGATGGTGTCAACATGCAAATGTTTCAGGTGCGCAAAAGAGCTGAAGCCCACACCAAAATCATCCAGTGAAAATTTACAGCCAAGAGCTGCAATATCCGCGATAAAATCCTGTGCTGAAAGAATATTTTCTATGGCGGCTGTTTCGGTTATTTCAAAGGTTATCCGCTGAGGATCTATTCGATATTGCTTGAGTATACGAGGAATGGCTTCTTTAAGCCCCGCATTTCCCAGACTGTGGCCGGACAGATTGATAGAGAGATGAAGATTGCGGGGGGATTGGTCGTACTCATCATGCTGATGTAATTCCGACGTAACTACTCAGCGTACTTTATCAAAAATTCCAGCTCACTGAGTAAATGCTGGCAATTGCCCTATAAATACCAACGCCAATGCTTCAG
>JAHXHF010000252.1 GCA_025656895.1 gamma proteobacterium symbiont of Bathyaustriella thionipta | reverse complement strand
GGAAAAAGATTTTGTTTCACTGCTTTTGCGTATGGTGGCTTGATGGCTGACTGTCAGGTTGATTTGGATTTCAGTGAAACTTCAGCTTTAAAACTACAATGGATCAATTTCAGAGCGACCGGGTGAAGTATCCCGGTTAACGTTTACCACCCAGCAAAGAACCCAGAATACCGCGTATAATCTGCCGCCCCAGACTGCTGCCCATGGAGCGAGCTACACTTTTAGCGGCTGTTTCCCACACACTTTGGCGGCTGGATTTTCGGCCACGGGAACGAGCGGATTTCTGGGCGGCTTTTTCCTGCTGCTGGCGGGCTTTTTCAGCCGCTTGCACGCGCGCTTCTTGCTGCGCGCGCTGTTTCAGTAATTCGTAGGCTGATTCGCGATCAAGTGCCTGTTCATAACGTCCTTTCAAGGGTGAACGCTGCATAATGGTGGTTCGTTCTTTTGCCTTCAACGGACCTATACGGGACACGGGAGGACGCACCAGAATACGTTCCACCGGTGTGGGCGCACCTTTTGCATCCAGCAGCGATACCAGCGCCTCTCCAGTACCCAGTGAAGTCAGGCTGGTGAGCGTATCCAGTGCGGGGTTAGCCCGAAAAGTATCCGCCACTGTTCTGACGGTTTTTTTGTCTTTGGGAGTATAAGCACGCAATACATGCTGAATGCGCGCGCCCAACTGCCCCAGAATATCGACCGGAATATCCAGCGGACTCTGGGTAATAAAATACACTCCGACCGCTTTGGAGCGAATCAGCCGTACCACCTGTTCAATCTTGTCCACCAGCGCTCTGGGCGCCCGGTCAAACAACAAATGTGCCTCATCAAAAAACAGCACCATTTTGGGTTTTTCCAGATCACCGGCTTCCGGCAGATTTTCATACATTTCAGACAGCAGCCAGATCAGAAAAGAGGCATAAACACGCGGTGAGCGGCTGATCAATTGCGTAACATCCATCAAACTGATAACGCCCCGGCCGGAAAAGTCCGTCATCATCAGGTCGTCCAGCTTCAAGGCCGGCTCACCAAACAAATGCTCTGCGCCCTGCTCTTCCATCATCAGCAAACGACGTTGAATAGCGCCCACACTGGCACTGGAAATATTGCCATAGTCACCGCCCAGTTCCTTGCGGTGTTCAGCCATCCAGCCCAGCATGCTGCGCAGATCTTTCAAATCCAGCAACAGCAGACCTTCATCGTCCGCTATGGCAAAGGCACTGTACATGACTCCGGTCTGGGTTTCGTTCAACTCCAGAAGATTGGATAGCAGTAATGGCCCCATATCAGAAATGGTGACCCGCGTTGGCGCACCCTGTTTGCCCAGCATATCCCACAACAGAACCGGATTGGCGCTAAAGGAAAAGTCCTTGATGCCAATTTTCTGCACCCGCTCATCAATCTTCGGGTGAGCCGAACCGGCTTCAGCCAGACCGGAAAGGTCGCCCTTCACATCGGCCATGAAACAGGGAACACCTATTTTGGAAAAACCCTCGGCCAGAATCTGCAGAGTTACTGTTTTGCCGCTACCGGTTGCACCCGCAATCAGACCATGACGATTGGCCATAGCCGCCGGAAAATGTACCCGGGTTTGGCTATTGCCGCCGATGAGAAATTCTATTGCCATAAACGATCCAGCCTTTTATTAATTTTTTCGGAAATACGAAACAGAAAAACCTGTTGGCACTCATCCCTAATTGCCTGTTCAGGTCGCACCCGCGAAAGGATTGATCAACTCCAGCCCACAGTCTATAAAGTCTTTGACATTACGTGTAGCAAGCGCAAAACCCTTACTCCTGCAGATTGCGGCAATCTGGCCATCAAAACAACTCATCGGACGCCCCTGCTCTCTGCGTTGCCCACGAATCCCGGCATAGATACGGGCAGCCTCTTCATCAAAGGGCAGAATACGTGATGTAAAAGCGGCCATCAGAAACTGTTCAAAACGGCTTGTCAGCAAACGTTGTTGATTACCATCCGGCATCACCCGCAAGCCGAAACCAATCTCAGCGATTGAAATTGTAGTGAAGTAGAGGTGACTGGTATTCTGGGCATTCAACCAGGCTGCCACCGATTCTGCCGGTGGCGAGCTCATGAACTCGGAAACCACATTGGTATCGAGTACGATCATCCGCTAAAATCCAAGGGTTCATGCATCTCGCGACCAGGCAATTGTAGCTCTGTTTCACCATAGGCTGGACTGAATAAACGTATGGCGAAGTCACCGAGACATTCAGGTGCGGCTACCGCCTGTTGCAGAATACGGCGCACTTCTTCTTCCATGGATACTCCGTGACCGGCTGCCCTTACACGTAATTGAGCAACCGTTTCATCATCAATTTTCCGGACACTCAAACTGGCCATCAGTATTCCTCAAGCAAACTCTTCCGACTGAAATGATAGCCCATGCTGTCATTGCTTTCAAAAACAGGGCTTTTGCAAGCAACTCATTTCATTGTGACAACAGAGTCATGCCCACACCAGCAAGAAAGATCATTTTTTTATAGGGCATATCTATATTTTGCTTAGAGCGTTTTAGCAGAAAAAGTATCGCAGCGCTTGATGTTGCCTTCGTTCAGGCCACGCTTGAACCAGTACACCCTTTGGCGGGATGTACCGTGGGTAAAGGATTCGGGTGTGACCGTGCCGCGCGCTTCTCTTTGCAGGCGGTCATCACCAATGGCGCTGGCGGCATTCAGGGCTTCTTCCACATCACCCTGTTGCAGAATATGTCGCTCTTTGTCGGTGTGGTTGGCCCACACGCCGGCCAGACAATCGGCCTGCAATTCCAGTTTGACCGACAGGGAATTGGCCTGAGTACTACTGAGATTGCGCCGGGCTTTGTGCACTTTGTCTGAAATACCCAGCAGATGTTGAACATGATGTCCCACTTCATGCGCGATGACATAGGCCTGGGCAAAATCACCGGGGGCCTTGTGGCGACGTTTCAGTTCATCGTAAAAACCCAGATCAATATACACTTTACTGTCTGCCGGACAATAAAAAGGCCCCATAGCCGCGCTGGCTGAGCCGCAAGCGGAATTCACCGAACCCGTAAACATCACCAGCTTGGGTTCCTGATAACGCTTGCCGGCATCCGCGAACAGCTGATTCCAGGTATCTTCCGTATCCGCCAGCACCACCGCGACAAACCGGGCCAGTTCCTGTTCTTTGGCGCTGGGCTGATAATCCCGCTGACTGCTTTGCTGTGCGCCGCTGCTGAGCTGGCCGCCCACATCCATGACCATTTGCGGGTCGATACCAAAATAAGCCGCCACCAGGGCCACCACAATCAGACCGATACCTCCGCCACGGGTGGCGACACGACGACCGCGACGGTCTTCTATATTGCTACTGCCTCTGCGGCCTTTCCATCTCATGTTTTACACCCCTGTTGTCTTTGTCGTACAGCCTCGTATAAAACAACGCCACTGGCAACCGATACATTCAGGCTTTCGACCTTGCCCAGCATGGGCAACCTGACCAGATGATCGCAATTTTCGCGCACCAGTCGGCGCAGGCCGTTCTGCTCGCCGCCCATAACAATCAGCAATGGCCCTTGCAGGTCAGTTTCATACAGTGTTTGATCGGCTTCACCGGCGGTGCCTACGACCCAGAGGCCCTGCTGCTGCAGTTTTTTGATACTGCGCGCCAGATTAGTCACCTGTATATAAGGCACCGTCAGGCTGGCGCCGCTGGAGATTTTTTGTACCGTGGCGGTCAGCCCGGCGGCATTGTCTTTGGGGGCAATCACCGCATGCACACCGGCGGCATCGGCAGTACGCAGAACCGCACCCAGATTGTGCGGGTCCTGCACCCCGTCCAGTGCCAGCAGCAAGGGGGTATCAATATCTGCCAGCAATGCTTGCAGACCGTCTTCTGTCCAGCTTTTGCTGGCTGTACTGCGTGCAATCACGCCCTGATGATTGGTATGCGGCAGCAGTTGATCGAGTTCCGCGTGGCTGACCCGCTGCGGCCGAATACCGGCCGACAGACAGCGTTGCTCAATCGCCTGCATACGTTTGTCGCGGCGTTTCTTATCCAGCCAGACCTGCTGGATTTCCTCAGGGTTTTGTGACAACAGGGTGCGTACGCTGTGTAGCCCCGAAACCAGTTGTGACTCGCTCATTTACGTTTTTTACGGCGCTTTTTACTGCGTTTCTTACCTTTTGGCGCATCGGCGGGGACAAAATCGATTTTTTTATCATCCAGATTAACCGCTGCCAGCGTTACCCGCATACGATCCCCCAGCCGGAAGGTCTGACCGCTGCGTTCACCCACCAGCCTGTGACCCACCGGGTCAAAATGGTAATAATCACTTTGTAAGGCACTGATGTGTACCAGCCCGTCCACATACACATCATCCAGTTCCACAAACAGGCCGAAGCTGTTGACACTGGTGATGGTACCCTGGAATTGCTCGCCCACTTTGTGCTGCATGTAATCAACTTTCAGCCAGTCCATGACATCACGGGTTGCCAGATCGGCACGCCGTTCATGGGTGGAACATTGTTCGCCAAATTGCAGCATGTCGGCTTCGCTGTAGCGGTAGTCTTTCTTGCTGCCACCGGCAATGGCATGTTTGATGGCGCGGTGCACCAGCAGATCCGGATAACGCCGAATGGGTGAAGTAAAGTGGGTATAGCCGTCATAAGCCAGACCGAAGTGGCCTTTATTGACCGGTTCATACATCGCCTGGGACAACGAGAGCAGCATGACTGTCTGAATCAGATGGGCTTCCGGTCGCTCGGCCACTTTAGCCAGCATACGGGCATAATCACCCGCTTTGGGCTTATCGCCACCTTCCAGCGTCAGGCCAAATTCAGCCAGAAAACTGCGCAAATCGGCCAGCCGTTCGGCTTGCGGACCTTCATGATTGCGAAATAAGGCCGGAATCTTGCGACGCAGCAGAAATTTGGCGGTTGCCACATTGGCCGCCAGCATACATTCTTCAATAATGCGGTGGGCCGAATTACGCTGCAGTGGAACAATATCGTCGATACTGCCGTCTTTGTTGAAAATGATGCGCGTTTCCACCGTATCAAAATCAATCGCACCCCGTTGCTGGCGGGCTTGCAGCAATATTTCATACAAAGCATTCAAATCGTATAAAGCCGGTAGCAGATCGGCATATTTTTCGCACAGTCCGGCATCGCTGTCTTCAATGATAGCGCCCACTTCGGTGTAGGTCAGACGTGCCTGTGAACGCATCACCGCCTGATAAAACTTGCTGCGTTTCAGATTGCCTTCAGCATCAAACTGCAAATCGGCAGTCATACACAAACGGTCTACCTTCGGGTTCAGGGAACACAAGCCATTGGAAAGCTTTTCCGGCAGCATGGGAATAACGCGATCCGGAAAATACACCGAAGTGCTGCGCTTTATGGCTTCCTTGTCCAGCTCGGAACCCGGCTGCACATAGGCGGATACATCGGCAATACACACCAGCAAACGCCAGCCTTTGGCGGTACGTTTGCAATAGACCGCGTCATCAAAGTCACGTGCGTCTTCGCCATCAATGGTGACCAGCGGCAGAGTGCGTAAATCGGTACGACCCTCGATAGCTTTTTTCGGCACTTCATCAGGAATAAGCACGGTTTCTTCAATCACCGCTTCCGGCCATTCGGCAGGAATATCATGCGAACGTATGGCAATACCAACCGCCATATCGGCCTGCATGTGCGCACCCAGCACTTCAACGACTTCACCCACCGGGCGATGGCGCTTGTTGTCCGGCTGTTCAACAATTTTAGTCGTCACAATGTCGCCCTGCTCGGCGCCATTGAGTGACTCGGGAGGTATCACAATCTCCTGATGCAGACGTTTTTTCTCCGGCGTTACAAAGCCGACTCCTTTTTCAATATCCAGCCGTCCTACGACCTGCTGGGTATTGCGTTGCAGAATTTCAACTACAGCGGCTTCTTCGCGCCCGCGCCTGTCCAGACCAATAATCTGTACCAGTGCACGATCGCCATCAAACAGAGCTCTCATCTGGCGGGGAGATAAAAACAGATCGTCGCCACCACAATCCCGGTGCAAAAAGCCAAAGCCATCGGCATGGCCAATCACACGTCCGGCAATCAGGTCGGATTTATCCACCGCACAATACTGCTGACGGCGGTTGTACAGCAACTGGCCATCCCGCGTCATGGCACGCAAACGCCGATCCAGAGCTATTTCGTGTTCATCTCCGCTCAAACCCAGAGCCTTGAACAAGGGTTCAAAGGTTAAAGGCTTACCCTTTTCCTCCAGCACTTGCAGAATAAATTCACGGCTGGGAATGGGGTTCTCATAGTTTTTGCGTTCACGTTCCAGAAAGGGATCGGAATGCTTTTTTGATTTCTTTTTCTTGCCTGTCATACAAACTCAATTTCCTGTAAAAAGCGTATTGTACGTTGACAGCGCCTCCGTGTCGCTGTAAAGTTCGCGCGCTGAAACCGGCAACTCATGAGTTACCGCTTTGCAGACAGGCCCAGGTGGTGAAATTGGTAGACACGCTAGCTTCAGGTGCTAGTGGGGGTAACCCCGTGGAGGTTCAAGTCCTCTCCTGGGCACCACTTTTCTGATCTATGCTACAGATCATGCAGAAATCGAAAAAGCACCGTTTTTACGGTGCTTTTTTTGTGCCTGGCCCGCACGAAACCCGGCAACCATCTTCCGCAACGGGTTAGTCGGCTTCCGCTTGTGCCAGCTTGATGAGCTGCTGACAAAATCCACTGTGGGTGGAAGTTGTCAGCAACAGCGCCTCCTGCGCACGGGTCATGCCCACATACAGCAGTCGGGCATCTTCAATAATGCGCTCCTCATTCTGTCCCAGCAGGCCGGTTCCCAGAATAATAACCCGGCGGAATTCCAGCCCTTTACTGCTGTGCAGCGTCAGCACCGTAAGCTGATCGGCCTGCGGATCATAGGCGGCTTTGGACTGTTTGCGGCCCAGCCATAAATGAGACAACTGCGCAGTTTGCAAAATAGCGGACATGCCCTTGCCCAGTTTTCCACTGGTATAAAGAATGGCTATATCTTTCAGAGCCACGCCCTGTTGATGCCACTTTTGCACACAGGCGCGTGCAAATTGCATTTCTTCATCAAAAGAGGTCAGTTTTTTAACAACCGGCAGCGGCCCACTGCCACCGGCCGCCTGCGGTTTCAATAATGGAATATGGTCATCATCGGCCTTTACCGGATGCAGATAATGGCTGGCAAACTCATAGGCATAATGCAGAATTTCACGACTGTTACGATAATTCAGACGCAGCACCGTGGTGCGCCCCTTGGCCTGGATACCGACACTGCTCAGGGAGAATCCCAGGCCGGACTTTTTTTGATAGATCGACTGCGCATCATCGTACAGCAGTAATAATGAGTTGCTGTCCGGGTCAACCATTTGCGTAACCAGTTGCAGCCATTCGGCCTGAAAGTCATGCCCTTCATCAATCATCAGCGCATCGTATTGCGCGCGTGGAATATCGCCCTTATCCACGGCCTGGATGACGCTTTCCACCTGGCGTTCCCAAACCGGCGCCTCTGATTCAAGCAAGCGGATGTGATAAGTCCTGATTTGCTGGCTGCACCAATCATGAAAATGATAAATCTGTACCTGGTTGCCAATCCCGCGGGACGATATGAAGGAACGCAGGCGGGCAGCCAGGGTAATATTGAAACACAGCACCAGTATGGGTTTACGCGCAGCCTGCGCCAGATGCAGGCAGCGGTATCCCAGAATCAGCGTTTTGCCGGAACCGGCCACGCCGTGAATCACCCGGTGCCCTTCTCCCAGACTGCGCGCCAACTGTTCCTGCTGGATGTCCATGATCTTGATCATGTCGGGAATATCCTGTTGCAGCGAAGTCGGCTCATCATCGGCCTGTTCGCTGAACAAGTCAGCACTGCCACCACTGTCAATTCGAATTTCGGGAAAAAGGTGCCAGCGGATACGATCAATCTGCGGCAATGTCAGGCTGTTACCAAACTGATAATTGAACATGCCCCACAATTGTTCCTGAAAGGTCTCCGCATCGGCTGCAGCACCCAGCTCGTTTTTGTAGATCATCAGATGATCCGGCAACAGGCTTTCACGAAATTCATCCGCAATGGCTTTTTCTATTTGCTGGCGGCTGATATTGGTGAATATCACGCCCCAGCCATAGGGCATGATGAGGTTACCGCGATGAGATTTATGCGTTTGCTGCAGTTGCGGATCACGCGATAAGCGGTCGATAACCGCATAGGCACACTGGCGAACCTGTTCCAGCGGATGCGCCCTGGTGACCAGTCCATTGGGTGTCAGCAAGCTTACATCCGACTTGCTGATTTTTTTCAGCGTATCCGGCTTCCAGTCCTTAACTTCCAGAAACAGCAGGCCGCGTGACGGATGTAATACGATAAAATCCGGGTAGCGCCGCTGGCTGCCGACAGGGATGTCGTACCAGACCAGATAATCATCCTCCAGCCAGTCACGCAACCGTCTGGCGACACGCTTTTCACCCGCCGTCATGCGCGCCAGTGTCTGTTTATTCAGCGGAGGAATAATTTCAGCCATATACAGGCCAGTTTAACCTGAATTCAGGTAATACAGGATAGCCGCGCTTAGTATAGATAGCCTTTTAGCCGGCAACACAGCACGGATCTATGCCTGTTTCTCCTGTTCAGTTTTGTCACCAGCAGCGGGAGGTAGGGGTACAAAATAACCAATCACCACCAGCAGCCCACCCACCACCAGAAAGGAAACGGTACGTTCAAGCGTGCCACTGGCTGCCAGATCGACCAGAAACAACTTGATCACTACCACGCCCAGCAGCAGTGAACCAGCCAGCCACCAGGCTCTGCGTTGTGAGCTGTTTTTTGCTAACAACATCAAAGCCACTCCACTCATCGCCCAGAATACCGAGATCAGGGTTTGCACCAGATCCGATTGCATCATTAGCGGCAACTGATAAGGAATATCACTCCAGTGATGAATACTGCGTAGCAGCATGGCGTTAAGCCACACAAAGACCGGAATGGACAGAATCCACAGCACATCGTGTTCTCCATTCATCCCTTGCTGCCGACCGAACAAAACCGACAGGGAACGATAGAGCAAAAACAGCAAGGCCAACTGGGTCAGATCAAGCGGATTCAACAAGGGCAGATAGGGCAAGGGCTGCATATTCAGCGGATTAGCCAACACCCATAGCCCCCATAGCAATAATGCCAATGTCAGTGGTGCAAGTGCCAGTTTCAGATACAATTCATAATGTCTGTTGAACGGCCAGAATGCCCGTTTGAGAATAGCCAGTAACAGCGCGGCCGTGGGCAGTATCAGCGCAGCTGCAAGCCAGGGTGAATCAAGTGGCAGCCATTGCTTTAATTGCCACAGCAGTTCCCAGCTGAGCAAAGCAGAGGCCAGCAAAGCCATAAGTGGATGTGCCGGTTCGCTAAAACCCGGTATCTCACTGCGCTCACAACGCCACAATATCCAATAGCTAATGGCGAAGACCAGAGGCCAGGCCAGATATCCCAGATCAACAGCCGGATGCAAAAAATCAGTCAACCATATAAAAGCCAGCAAAAAGCTCAGCGGAATCAGCAACAAGGCCGCCAGACGCGGCAGCTTCCAGCGCAGCCTTTCTGCCAGCACATTCAACCCCAGAGCCGTTAACGCAAACACAATCAAACTGCCGGAATAGGGATAAGCCCCCTGAAAATGTGATTCAAGCTGCCACAATGCCCCTGCTGTCCACCACAGCAGCCCCCAGCCGAACAACAGTTGTCCCGTCATGACATACATCGGGAATTTGGCAGATGCCAGATGGTACAACAGGGCCGAGCTAAGCAGTGCCGCGACAGCGATCAAGGTGGTTCCCAAAAAGGCACTGTTGATAAAAGCCGTTTCGCCTGCAAAAGGCAGCGCCGACACAAACACCAGTCCGGCCCCCAGTTGCAGCAGGCCGCCAAACCCCACCTGCCAGCAGGAACGCTGGCGTAAACCCACCCATAAAATGGCCAGCCCTTCCAGGGCCCAGCTTGCCGATGTTTGCTGTGCATCAAATGCATAGGGCACGGCCAGCGACACAAAAACAATACCCAGCGCCAGAAAGGCCTGCCTGAGAAGACGGCTGTGCTGCCCGTCCAGTCTGTGTAATATCAGGGTCAGCAACAGATAAAATATACCCAGAATAAAGGCACTCCAGGCCACACCTTTTTGCATGTCCCACACCATCAGGGTTTGCAAGGCAAAAGCAATAATCGGTGTTCCAAAAACCAACGTGCCATCCACCAGCCCTTTCAGCCTGGGTGGCTGCTTCAAGGCATACAGAATCGAGATAGCGACATAGAACACAAAGAACAGAATGAGAAAAGGTTCCGTGCTGGCAAACCAGGCATCACGATAATGATCCAGGCCCCACAAAGCACCAATAAAAAAAGTAAAGCCGAAGCCCAGCAGGTTGACGGTTCGCCAGGACTTGAACCAGGCCACCGCAAAGATAAGCAGATTCAGCAGTGCGTAATAGCTGAACAGTATCACATGGCTGCCACTGCCAGTCGAAGCCAGCACCGGTGCCAGAAAGCCACCTGCGATGCCTATGCTTAACAGGGTGCGCGCATTCTGGCGCACAGCAAGCCAGGCGGTACCGACACAGGCAGCCAGCAACAAGGCGAATGCACCACTGGCAGGTATCAGCGCGTACAAGCGAAAGGCCGCGTACACAGTGATGTAAAACAGGCCCATGCCGCCACCCTGCGTCACCAACGACCAGACCGGGTTACGATGACGTAAACGGTACCCCAGCCACACAACGGCCAGACCACTGGCGGCTAGCGTGACAAGTCGCAACTCAATGGGGAATACCATTTTTTCAGCCGCCAGTTTGACCAGGAAGGCCGCGCCAAAGAACAGCAACAATACACCAACACGCACAAACAGGCTGCCATCAGAAAAAAAACGGCCCAACAAGCCCCATTCTCCGGTTCGGCTCTCGCCAGTTTCTGAAGGTACTTGTGTTAACGGAACATCCATTGACTCAATCGGCCCGGATGCAGCCGCTGAGGAAATGGTTTTCTTTGCTTGTATCTCTGCTAACGGTGAGGCTTGTTTTGCAGCAGCCGTTATCGGTGCCAAATGAACCGGTTTTACTGCAGTACTATTTTCAGCTGTAACAAGCTGTTCTTCTTCAATTGGCCTGTTACCGGCAACTGGCGCTTCAACCATATTCGGCGCACTGTCAGGTTCTGTCTGAACATCTTTTTGATGACGTTCCTCCCAGTCCTGTTTCATGGCAAAGCGCAGTTGCTGTAACTCGATACGAAGTTGTCGCACCCGCTGTTTCAAATCCAACAACAGCCCCACTGAAACAGCCGTTACGGTGGTCAATAATACAATCACCGAATCTCTATCCATAAAGGTCAGCACAATGCCGACACCCAGCCCCACAACAGCCAGCAACAGAATATTCACAATCCCCCCAGAACTCACGGACAAAACCTGGAAGCCTGTCGGACTTAAGGGCACCTCTATTAATCCTGGGCATTGCAGATTGAGAATCAAAATGAGTCATATCAAGGCGCAAATCGCACGTAATAGCAAGCTATTGCGAAGATTTGCAACGCAGAGACGGCTCATTTTGAACTCAATGTGCTTGTCCACGGATTAATAGAGGTGCCCTTAAGGCTAGGCTCCTGGACTGATTATGGCAGTGATACGCAAGACAAAAAGAGAAAATGAAAAAGTATTAAATAGCGGGCTGTCCGGTATCAGTCTGCGAGACTGACTGGCATGGAAAATCCCCGGCCAGGCCGGGGATAGAAAGTTATTTTACATTGCCATGACGAGCCGCCACCCGCAGGCGCAGCGCATTCAGTTTGATAAAGCCTTCCGCGTCTTTCTGGTCATAAGCACCGGCATCATCTTCGAAGGTGGCAATGGACTCGTCAAACAGGCTGTTGCTGTCTGATTTACGTCCGGCCACGATGACATTGCCCTTATACAGTTTCAAGCGAACCACACCATTGACCACGGCCTGCGTCTGGTCGATGGCGGCCTGCAACATCTGTCGTTCCGGGCTCCACCAGTAGCCGTTGTAGACCATTTCCGCGTAACGTGGCATCAGTTCATCCTTGAGATGCGCGGCTTCGCGATCCAGTGTTAAAGATTCCATGGCACGATGCGCTTTCAGCATGATGGTTCCGGCCGGCGTTTCATAACAACCGCGAGATTTCATGCCGACATAGCGATTTTCGACAATATCATCACGACCAATGCCGTTGGCGCCACCCAGCTCGTTGAGGTATTCCATCACGCTGGCAGGCGACATGGCTTTGCCATCAATAGCAGTAATATCACCCTTTACATAGGTTAATTCTACATAACTGGCTTCATTCGGCGCATTTTCAGGGGAGACACTCCAGCGCCACATGGATTCATCCGGCTCCGCCCAGGGGTCTTCCAGAATATCGCCTTCATAGGAAATATGCAGCAGATTGGCATCCATGGAATAAGGTGATTTTTTGCCCTTTTTGAAATCCACTTCTATGCCATGTTTTTCGGCATAAGCCATCAGTTTTTTGCGTGACAGCAAATCCCATTCACGCCAGGGGGCAATCACTTTTACATCCGGTTTCAGTGCATAGGCGCCCAGTTCAAAACGTACCTGATCGTTACCCTTGCCGGTAGCACCGTGCGAGATGGCATCCGCGCCGGTTTCATTGCAAATCTCAATCAGACGTTTGGCAATCAGCGGGCGGGCAATGGAGGTGCCGAGCAGATATTCACCTTCATAGATGGCGTTGGCACGGAACATGGGGAAAACATAGTCACGCGCAAATTCTTCACGCATGTCTTCAATATAAATTTCCTGGATGCCAGCCGCTTCGGCCTTGGCACGGGCCGGCTCTACCTCTTCGCCCTGCCCGATGTCAGCCGTGAAAGTAACAATTTCACAATGATAGGTTTCACGCAGCCATTGCAAAATAACCGAAGTATCCAGGCCACCGGAATAAGCCAGCACGACCTTGTTAACGCCACTTTCTGACATGAGTACTGCTCCCAAAAAGGAAGGATTATAGCGCAATCCCTACAGGAAACTGTATTGTCTTGATAAACAGGGAGGCTGCCGGCTGATTTCACTCACCCGCATATCGTAAAGAACCACTGCTGTAAGAATCACCAAAGGTCAGCGCCAGCGTTGAAACCTGTTTAAGCGCGTCTTCCAGCTCGGTCTGGCTCAAGGGCGAAAGAGGATGAATAAAAGCCGCATACAATACCCCTTCACTCGTGGCATAGCGGGCATCCAGCGCCGTATGGAAATTAGCCTGCATGACTGCGTCCTTCTGTTCTGCTGTAAGTTCAGAATATTCCACAATAGGCGCGATAATACGCATACGGTCATGCTTCACATCTGAAATCATCGCCATCTTGACCTGCTGGTATTTGAAAACCAGGTAGCCTTTTTGCTGCTCGATCAGGTCAACATCACGGATGACAATATTTTCCATTCTATCCTGCGTCATCGGGTTTGTGTCAGGCATGGAACAGGCTCCTGTCAGAAGTATTAGAACAAATAATAAAATCTTCATTAATTTTTCCATTGTCATCATTACGGTCATTTGACCTTCTCATCCGTATCTTCAGGGCGGATTCGGGGTAATATAACTTAATTTTCGAACACCACTGGCTGGCAGCAGGTTTTTTTCCTGAAGACCATCTACATCGTACTCAATCAGAAAAGCAGTGATAATGATTATGACACTAGAACCGACCCCATCACTACTGGAAAATTTATACTGGATAACATTACTGGCTGTTATTGTGTCATCGGCTTCCGGTGTACTTAAAGCCGGCTTCAAGCAATTTGATTTATTCGGCGTTATCATTATTGCTATTGCTACAGGATTGGGTGGTGGCTCACTGCGTGACATGCTGCTCGGTCGGGATGTTTTCTGGATTTACGATCAAACCTTTTTTATCGCCTCCATTGGCAGCGCGATCAGCATTTTCATTGCCGCCAGAATGATGCCCATTTCACCTAAATATTTTTTATTTGCGGATGCGGCCGGTCTGGCTACATTCGGTATTGCCGGCACACTGGTTTCTCTTACATTCGGTGTACCCCCCCTTATTGCCAGCTTCATGGGAGTGATGACCGGCACTATGGGCGGGATTTTTCGTGATGTACTGTGCAATGAACCACCTGTTGTCTTTTCTAGCCCGCTTTACGCGACCGTATCCTGGCTGGGTTCTTTGTTATTTATTGGTTTTTTGTTTCTTGATCTGGAAATTACACTGGCCGCTATCCTTTCAGGGTCAGCAATATTCATTTCAAGACTACTGGCCATTTATTACGATGTCAGTTTGCCCAGATTTCGTTTCAAATCTTAGCGCCCGGATGTTGCACCCGGGCTAAATACATCATAACCATGAATAACATCAGACTCAGAAGAAGAGAAATCAAACGAAAGCGCACACTGGCTGCCCTTAAGGCTCATAAAACAAAGCTGAAACTACGTGGAGAAATGCCTTTACATGCGATTGAGGCGGATCAATCCAAAATTGAAATGGGTAATAGCTATGGTCCCTGCCCCCGCTATTATGTTGACTATATCTATAGCTGCATAGACTGCGGTAAAAAATCTTTATGGACCGCCGAACAACAAAAATGGTGGTATGAAGAAGCCAAAGGCAATATTAACTGAAGTTTCACTGAAATCCAAATCAACCTGACAGTCAGCCATCAAGCCACCATACGCAAAAGCAGTGAAACAAAATCTTTTTC
>JAHXHF010000088.1 GCA_025656895.1 gamma proteobacterium symbiont of Bathyaustriella thionipta | reverse complement strand
ATCCTGTCAATGAAAACCAGCAAGGGGCTGACATGAAACTTGCTGCTTAAATGAAGCATTTAGGCGAAAAGTATGTTGACACCTACCGATATGCAACATTTGAAAAAGGTTCTGGTGCAGCGCAGTTTGATTGTTCCGGACAGTATTAAACCCACCCCCTGGAAGGTTTATACGAAGTGGTCATAGGCCCCAGTGTGATGTACGTCAGTGCAGATGCAAAATATCTGTTCAGTGGTGATATTATCGAGGTGGAAGGTGGCCGGAACTTGACCGAGGAAGTAAAAAACAAGGCAAGAATCGCTGCGATTGATGCGGTTGGCGAAGATCAGATGATTATTTTTTCTCCCCCCAAAGACCAGATTAAACACACCATCAATGTATTTACCGATATTGACTGTGGTTTTTGTCGCCGCCTGCACAGCGAAATGGATCAATACAATGCCAGAGGCATAAAGGTTCGCTATTTGTTTTTCCCCCGGGCCGGTGTTAAATCACATTCCTATGAAAAGGCGGTTTCTGTGTGGTGCGCAGATGACAGAAAGGCAGCGATGACGCTGGCTAAAAACGGTGCCGAGCCTGAAGCAAAAACCTGTGAAAATCCGGTAAAGGCGCAATTTGAACTGGGTAGTCGTCTGGGGGTTACGGGTACGCCGGCTATGGTGCTTGAAAACGGCCAGCTATTGCCCGGTTATGTCCCGGCTGATCGTATGTCGGCTTATCTTGATCAGCTGCAGGCGCAGCAACAGGCTCAACAACTGGCTCAGAAGTTGTCAATTCAAGCGAAAAAATAGTGGGTGGCAGGCATCAAAAACAGCCGGGAAGTTTCATCATAATCCTGAATTTTAACTGAGAATACTGCCTGGCTTACAGTTTGGGCTCGACTTGTTCTTTTGAGCCGGCGGGATCTTTTTCAACGCTGGCTGTGCTTTGTATCTGACTCGACATCAGTGTTTGAACAACCTTGCGGGTAGCCCGCCTGAAAGTGGTTTCTTCGGTGTGGCGCCGCGCATCGGCTATTTGTTCAATCGCCTTGAGCAGTTTGGCGGCACTTGAGAATCGGTCTTCCGGGCTTTTGGCTAACATACGATCCAGCAGAGGTTGCAGATAGCGCATATCGGCAGGCAGGTTCGGAATATCAGCGGTAAGATGCTCGCACATTAAATCATCATAGCTTGAGCCACTGTAGGGTCGGCGGGATGTGAGCATTTCATAGAACACCACGCCCAGGCTGTAAAGATCAGAGCGGCCATCCAGGTCGGTACCCAGAGCCAGCTCCGGACTCATGTAATAAGGGCTGCCGGCAGCCAACTCATCCTTATCAACAGTCTCGTTAAGGCGGATGGCAATACCAAAATCGGTCAGCAAAGGTGCGCCATCCCGAAACAGAATATTTTCCGGTTTAACATCACGATGCACGACCCCCATGCGATGGGCAAAATGCAGCGCGAAGGCCAGCTTTCTTAAAATCCTGAGGGCTTTGCGCGTAGAAATACCACGTTTGATACGCTGTTTCAGGTCGCCGCCATCGACATATTCCAGGGCGATAAAATGGCAATCATCGGCAAGCCCCAGGTCAAAAATGGTGACAATTCCGGGGTGCGTCAGTCGAGCAACAATCATGCCTTCTTCCAGAAAGCGGTCGGTAAATTCAGAATTTTTGGCCAACTCCGGGCGCATGATTTTTAAGGCAACCGGTCGGGCCAGCGATAACTGGGTTCCCAGATAAACGGTTCCCATGCCGCCACTGGCAATCTTTTTTTCAATTTTGTATCCGGGGATATTCATGCTTTATAGCCAATAAAACCCTGTTCTTAAGGTTGTACAAAAAACGTAAGTGGCAACTCACTGTGTTTGTATGTTGGCAACTATTATCCACTCAAGTGCACAATAGTAAAAGGATAGCAGAAAGGTGATGCTCAGGATTTATGAAATTACCAGATAAAGGTGGTTTTTCGGGTTAATAGGCGCTGATGGTGTATATTCAATGCTATTCTCGAAATCAACTGAAATCTTATGTCGACCAAAAAGACACTGCTAGTATTGACTTCTACTTTTCCCCGATGGGTGGATGATACAGAACCGCGCTTTGTTTATGATCTGAGTCAACGCCTGACAGGAGCCTTCAAGGTTATGGTTTTGACGCCTCATCATGCGGGTGCAAAACGCATTGAAGATATGCAGGGGATGACCATCTACCGATATCGGTATGCACCGGATAGCCTGGAAACACTGGTCTATAACGGTGGTATTGTTGCCAATCTTTCCGCCAGCCTATGGAAATGGTTTTTGCTGCCGGTATTTTTAATGGCGCAGCTTGGCTGGATTATTCGTTTGCTTGTCAAGCATGAAATCTGTGTTATCCATGCTCACTGGTTACTGCCTCAGGCCTGGTTGGCACTGATTGCCAGAAAATTACTGCACAGGAAAGTCAAAATTATTTGCACATCACACGGGGGTGACTTGTTTGCTTTAAGAGGCAAATTAGCCACTCGAATAAAGCGCTGGATTGTGAGAGAGGTGGATGAGCTGGCAGTTGTAAGCAAAGCTATGCAGAGCAAAGCATTGGAACTGTCGCCAGACCTGAAAGATAAAATCCATGTGGCTCCTATGGGGGTTGATTTACAACATACTTTTATTGAGCAGAAGCAGCGTTCAAGAGAAGCCAGGCTTGTTTTGTTTGCAGGTAGACTGGTGGAAAAAAAAGGTGTGGATACTTTAATAAAAGCCATGCAAAAAATAATCAAACAAGATCCTGAAGTACATTTGAAGATCGTGGGGTCAGGCCCGCAATTAGGCTTTTACAAAGCATTGACCAATGAATTTGAACTGGCCCGAAATATAACTTTTCAGGAAAGTGTGTCACATAAGGAATTGGTGCAATGCTTTGCATCTGCTGCTGTTGCAGTTTTTCCTTTCAGACCAGCTGAAACCGGGGATGTTGAGGGGCTGGGGCTGGTTATGATTGAGGCACTAGGTTGTTTGTGCCCGGTAATAGCGGGTGATGTCGCAGCAGCACATGATGTAATTACGGATAATAAAAGCGGCCTGCTGTTTCCTTCGGGCGATGACGCTATATTAGCCGAGAAAATTATTTTTTTGTTGAACCATAAAGATATAGCAAAAAAACTGGCTAAGGCAGGATGTGAATACGTTATAAGTAAATATGACTGGCCGGTTGTGAGCACACGATATGAAAGCTTGCTTGATTGTTCCGGGTGATTCATCGTTTATTCAAATTTGTTATTACGCAGCATCGTGCCTCTGGCAAAAGCAAGTGCAGAAAAAATCTTGACCATAAATTTTTTCAATGCAAATGGAATCAGACTTGAAGTGAGCATCCAGTCGGCCAATTTTACAGAATAAGGTTGGGCAAGCGAGAATAAGTAAGCGGGGAATTTGATGGCCGGGTGCATGGATGCATCAAAAAACCGGTAGGGCATATTTGCATAAACTTGCGGGTGGTTCTTTGAAAGCAGGCCTGAAGTATATTGACCGGCCTGCTGCATTTTTCGGCATATTTCAGAAAGACTCGTGTGCATGTTGTGAATGACTACAGCTTCATCGTCATAGGATAACCTGAATTTCTTTTGTAAAAGAATGGCTATAAGATCCCGGTCTTCAAAACCGTAGGCTTTATAGAGTTCATCAAAGCCCCCGACAGATTTGAAAACCTCCCTTTTTATAGAAAAATTCTGGCTAGTCATAGCCAGAAAGTTATTTGCCGCAATTGCCTTTGATCTGGATTTGGTCAAGTCTGAGAAATATTCACCCCAAAATCCGGCAGTATCTTCATCTACACGACCAAAATTCACATCATTTTGCTTACAGCTTATTTTAAATTGGTGTTTTTCTATAAGAAATTTATTTTTTGGAATACAGTCGCAGTCAATGAAAACAACAAGTTCACCTGATCCAGCATTGAACCCCGCATTACGCGCGCAGGCACGACCAGAATTTTGTTTGAGTGTGACAAGATTAATGAGTGGATAATTTTTTTTTACCTGTTCAATATTTAATTTATTGGTAGAGCCATCATCAACCAGTATGACCTGACTGTTCCATCCATCTGGCATCTTCTGTTCATACAGCGCGGAAACCAGGCTCACTAAATCACTACCAGGATTAAAGGCCGGTATAACAATATCAATCATTCTGTGTGATACTTTATTCATATGAACCTATTGTCAAGCGTACTGAATAAGTGTGTGCGGAAATGAATTCAGCTCTTCCCGTGATAAGCATCGTGACGATTGCCTATAATGCGGCTGAAACTATTGAAGAAACCATACTGAGCGTGATTGATCAGGATTATGCGCATATAGAGTATGTAGTCATCGATGGGGCTTCCAGTGATCATACTCTGGATATTATAAAAAAGTACAAACATTGCATCGATCAAATCACATCAGAGCCGGATCAGGGTATTGCGGACGCCATGAATAAAGCGATTGCCCTGGCTACCGGTGATCTTATTCTGTTTCTGCATGCGGATGACTATTTGCTCAATAATAAAGTATTGAGTCAGGCTGTATCCGAATTGAAAGCAGATACTGATATTCATGCGTTTAGCCTGTTTTTTTCTTCTGCCGGCCAGCGGCAATATCGATACCCGCAAGGCTTCGGCTGGCGCATGAATTTTAAAACCGGGCTATATCATCAGGCTGTATTCTGTCGCAGGACACTGTTTGCGCAAATAGGTGATTTCAGTCAGCAACTACGCATTGCGATGGATTATGAGTTTTTTTTGCGAGCCCATAGAAGGGGTATCAGAATTCAGCTTTACAGTTTGCCTGTTTCTGTAATGCGGGATACAGGCATCAGTTCACGTCAGGACTGGCGCTCGCTCTCCGAGCGCTTTAATGAAGAACGTGAGGTGCAGCAACTTCATTGCCTGAATCTTTGGCAGAAATGGATGTATCGTTTTTACTGGGCACTTTACCGGCCCTATAGAAGAATCCGGGCCATGTTGTAAAGTATGAAATTTGCAAAGGTTGGTTGGCTGATTACTGCTATTCTTGAAGGGTTAGCTAGCGAGCAAACAAGTGGGACTCTAAACGCATGATCAGGGAAGGCTCTATGAAATTTTTCCAGCTGTGTCTATCCATACTGCTGTTCTGTCTTAGTGCGAGCCTGTTCGCGCTCCCATTACAGAAACTGGATATCCCCGAACCTTTACTCCCCTGGACAGGCTGGGTATTACAGAATCACAAAGATCAGGCTTGCCCGATGTTTTACAACAGCAACCGGCGGCAATGTGCGTGGCCGGCTCATTTATCGCTGGATCTGGAACAGCAGGGTGGACATTTCTCCCAACAATGGCAGGTGTATGCGGATTCCTGGATACAACTGCCGGGGTCTGAAGATCGCTGGCCGTTAGCCGTGAAAGTGAATGATGCGCCTGCCGCTGTGGTGAGCCGTGGCACACGTCCTTTTGTGCGCTTGCAAAAGGGCAGTTACCGCATCTCCGGGCAGTTTTTGTGGCGCAAACTGCCGGAAGCGCTGGCCGTACCCGCCGCCTCCGGCTTGATCCGCTTGCGTATGAACCAGAAAGATGTGCCGAGGCCGGTATTCAACCATGACAAGCTCTGGTTGCAGCATAAGGCCGACAGTTCGCAGCAGGCCGAGCCCAATGACAGTGTTCGGCTACAGGTATTTCGTCGGGTTCTGGATCAGCATCCCATGCAGGTTGATACCCTGATGATCCTGCATGTGTCGGGCAGTCAGCGGGAATTATTGTTGCCCGATCCTTTGCTGGAAAATTTTATTCCGCTGAAACTTTCCAGCCGCTTACCCGCCCGTATTGAAGCTAATGGAGACCTGCGTCTGCAGGTAAGGCCGGGGCAGTGGCAGATTCATCTTGTCGGGCGTCATCATGCTGAAATCAGTCAACTTGAACTGGGCGAGCATTCTTCACCCTGGCCGAATGAGGAAGTCTGGTCATTTGAAGCGGCGCCGCAGCTGCGTCTGGTCAAGGTGGAAGGCGTACCCGCGGTTGATCCTCGTCAGACAGCGGTGCCGGACAACTGGAAAAAGCTGCCGGCCTATCGTGTGCGCGCCCATGATGTGATGAAGTTACAGTTGCTGCGGCGTGGTGATGCTCAGGGCTCACCGGACAAACTTAAGCTGCAGCGTAGTTTGTGGCTGGATTTTGATGGCGGGGGCTATACCATCAAGGACAATATCAGCGGCCGGATGAATCGCAACTGGCGTTTGTCCATGAATCCACCTATCCAGCTCGGCAGTGTGCGTGTTAACGGTGAGCCGCGTTTGATAACCCGGCTGCCCGATGACAAAACAGCCGGCACCGAATTACGTCTGACACAAATCAATTTGCAGGCTGACAGCCGCTATGAGGGTGATATCAGCCGTTTTCCTGCAAATGGCTGGAAAACCGGTTTTCAGCAGGCTCAGGCCAGTCTGCAATTGCCTCCGGGCTGGCGTTTGCTGGCGGTCAGTGGGGTTGATACGGTCAGTAACAGCTGGTTGCGCTCCTGGAGCCTGATGGATTTATTTCTGTTGCTCATCAGTGCCATTGCGGTAGCCAGATTGTGGGGCTGGCTGTGGGGTGTACTGGCATTGTGTACGCTGGCTCTTACCTGGCATGAAGCTTTAGCGCCCACGTTGGTGTGGTTGAATATTCTGCTGGCGGTAGCGCTGTGGCGGGTACTGCCCGGCGGTCGCATGAAGCAGATGGCCAACTGGTATCGGCGGCTGGCTTTACTGTCCTTGCTGTTGATTTCGCTGCTGTATGCGGTGCAAGCGGTACGCAGCGGACTGTATCCACAGTTGGAACATCCGTGGCAGGCAGCCGACTCGGTGGTTGATGTCTCCCATGGCATGAGCTTTGAAGAGGAAGCGGATAGGACAACCAGCGTTGCGCGGCAGCTGCCGACCAGTCTGATGGCGGAAAAGCTGGCCTTAAAGCGTTCCGGCTCGGGAAAATCCTGGAATCAGGCTTCTTTACCGGCGGCACCCCTGACCCGTATTGAACCGGATGCACGCGTACAAACCGGCCCGGGCCTGCCCGACTGGCAATGGCAAGCGGTACAACTGGGCTGGAATGGCCCGCTGGAGCCGGATCAGCAGGTTCATTTGTATCTGATTTCACCCGCTGTTCACAGGCTGCTTAACTTTTTCAGTATTTTCCTGATTGCATTACTGGGATTCCGGCTGGCATGGGAGCAGCCCTGGCCGGCGCTGCCAGCCTGGCTGCGCAAAAACAAATCGGCACAGAGTCTGATCTGGCTGGCAGGCCTGGGGCTGTTGCTGCCGATGGCTCCTGAAGCAAGAGCGGATATGCCCACAGCACCTTTATTAAAAGAACTGCAAAGCCGACTGTTGCAACCGGCCGACTGCCTGCCGGACTGCGCCGCTATTGAACGGCTGTATTTGCGCCTGGATGATGAAGGCCTGTCGGGAAGACTGGCCGCGCATGTGCTGGAAGACAGCGCCCTGCCTTTACCTATGGATGTGCGTCAATGGCAACCGCAATCGGTATGGCTGGATGATGAAGCGGTCACAGCTCTGATGCGTGACAGCAAGGGGCAGTTATGGATACCTGTAACAGCAGGCCTGCACCAGATACGTTTTGCCGGCGCAGCACCGCAGGGTGAGCACTTGCAATTGCGTTTTCCGCTCAATCCTCATCGTATTGAAATGGAAGCCGCCGGCTGGCAGGTGGAAGGTCTGAGCGATCATCGAGCCAAAGCCGGAGTGATTCAGCTCAGCCGTATTCAAAAGGCACAGCAGGCGGCAGACAAACGGGTTCTGACGCCATCCACATTACCCGCTTTCGTGCGTATTCAGCGAACCCTGGTGCTGGATCAGAAATGGACCATCAACACCCGCGTTATGCGTCAGTCGCCCGTTGGTACGCCTATTCTGCTGCGCATTCCTTTATGGTTGAGCGGGGAAAGTGTCATTAGTGACAACATTCAGGTTGAAAACGGTTATGTGTTATTGCGCATGGGGCCGCAACAAAAGCAGGCCAATTGGCATTCTACCCTGCCAGAGCAACGTGAGCTCCTGTTCAAGGCTTCCGATAACCCGGCCTGGAGTGAGCAATGGCAGCTACAGATCAGCCCGCTGTGGCATGTCCGTCTGACGGGTATTGCACCTTTGCATCAACGCGGTCAGGGCTGGTCCCCTGAATGGCAGCCCTGGCCGGCGGAAGAAGTTCATTTACAGATTACGCGCCCGCAGGCGGTGGCCGGTGCTACGGTGACCATAGATAAAAGTTTGCTGCAGATACAACCGGGAATCCGCATGACGGATGCCAGTTTGTCTATCACCATGCGCAGTACACTGGGCGGACAGCACCGCATACGCCTGCCCGCTCAGGCCAGTCTGCAGGCGGTTTCCATGAATGGCCGCAGTCTGCCGCTGCGATTGCAGAATGGCCAGATTACTCTGCCACTTACGCCTGGAGTGCAGCAGGTGCAGATTGACTGGCAACAGAGTGATGCCATGCAGTTGCGCTATATTTCGCCGCAAATTGATCTGGGGGCACCCAGTGTCAACAGTCGTATTGAAATCAGCCCGGGGCAGAATCGCTGGATACTGTTTGCCTTCGGCCCGCCGCTGGGGCCGGCTGTATTGATCTGGGGCGTACTCACGGTCATTTTTCTGCTGGCACTGGTATTGGGACGCATTCAATGGACCCCACTGCGTTTTCATCACTGGTTTTTACTGGGTATCGGATTGACCCAGGTATCACCCGCAGTCGGCGTGGCGGTGGTTGCCTGGTTATTCGCCCTGGGAACTCGCTGCCGTATGGATATGCAGCGTTCAAAAAAATGGTTTAATCTGATTCAGCTGGTTTTACTGCTGATGACGCTGCTGGCGATCAGCGGATTATTTTCTGCCGTACAGAGCGGTTTGCTGGGCAGTCCGGAAATGCAGATTGCCGGTAATGGCTCGAATGCCTGGCAACTGAACTGGTATCAGGATCGGGTCGCCGGTGTTTTGCCACAGGCCGAAATCATTTCGGTTCCTTTACTGGTCTATCGCGGCATGATGCTGGCCTGGGCGCTGTGGCTGGCCTTCGCCTTGCTGGGCTGGTTGCGCTGGGGATGGGGCTGTTACAGCAAAGACGGGGTTTGGCGCACGGTCAGTATTCAGCTGCCGAACCGGGCGGCCAGGCCGGCTAAAGATAAAGTGGAGTAGCGCCATATAAAACGGGCGCGTATCACGCGCCCGTGTAGAAGTTGTTTGTGCCGGGCATGGCACAAAACTTGATAGGTGGAAGTTCTCTTGCCAGGTATTCGCATAGACGAAGGCCAGGAACAGGTCAGGTTTACAGAAAGCTAAGGCAAGGTGGAGTCGATAGGCGATAGCCGTGGAACACGTAAAAGTCAGCTCATGGCCCATGGCGTCTCAGCGCCAGCCCTACCTTGTATAAAGCCTTGCCCAACAGATACTTTAGTGGCCTGGGGTTACCAACACTGGTAGCATGATGATTAACGAAATGATGATGAACTGCCGTGGTACGTGATCCGTATGCCCGGTGGTGTGGGAGGAGGGATGTCGTGAGGTATCCCCCTATCCCGATTCGACAAGAATTCCTGACTAGGATAAATCCAGATGAACATAGATCAGATAGCAAGTGAAGCCCTGCAGCTAGATCCAAAAGACAGAGCTCTTCTAGCGGAAACAATATGGGAAAGCTTGGAAGACCCATACGTTGTGGCTTCAGATGTGTCCGATGAAGAAGCGGTTAAACTGGCAATACAGAGAAACAATGAAATAGAAAGTGGAAAAGCAACTCCAATAACGCACAAAGAACTGATGGATAGGTTGCGCAGGGATGAGAGTTGAATACCACCCGGCGGTAGAATGGGAGCTCAGAGAAATCATTCAGTACTACAACGGCTTCTCAGCAGGGCTCGGTAGCGAATTCTTAAACGAATTTGAACGGCAAGTTCTCAACATTGCGTCAAATCCACTTCAGTGGGTGGGGATTGAAGACGGCGTTCGTCGGGCGTTATTGCGTAGATTTCCCTACACGGTGTACTTTAGGGTGGTGAGCATGGATTTGCTCCGAATAACAGTAGTGAAACACCAGCGAAGGCACCCAAGATTAGGGCTCAAGAGGAAATAATGTCGAACAAGGCGCTCAACTCGGCGCAGGGGTTAGGCGCAGGGGTTAGGTCTTGCCTTTTGTCTCTCTGCAAAATCAATCGACTCTGTTACGAATAGCATGTTTTTGTATAGCTGAAATACAGAGTCCACAGCGAGAACTGGAGAAATGGATAAGACGGAAGTTGCGGTGCTATTTGTGGAAGCAATGGGGTCGGTCAGGGTACAGAAAGTTAAGGCAACGTGGAGTCGAGAGGCGGTTGGCGTGGAACAGGTCGAAGTCCGCTCATGGCTCATGGCGTCTCAGTGCTAACACTGGTAGCAAGATGGTTGACGAAACGATAATGAACTGCCGTGGTACGTGATCCGTATGCCCGGTGGTGTAGGAGGAGGGATGTCGTGAGGCATCCCCCTATCCCGATTAAAATAAAGTGGGCACATAGACTTCAAGAGCGCGATCCTTGAATCTCATGCCGCGACCTTTTTCTTTCATGATCTTGGCGGTTGTGCGGTCAAGATCCATTTCAACGGCAGCCGTCAGCCGCTCAGGATCACCATCGTCTTTAATTTCAACGGCCTGAATGATGCTGCTGTTTTCCAGCAGTTCTCTGACTTCCTGTTCGGTAGTTCCGGGGGGTAGATTGGCGATAAGAACGGTCAGGCTCATAGGATTCTCTCCTGTTTATTTTGATGATGGCATGTTTGCCGGTCAGCATACCCCGATTCAGCCGGTCATTCGAGCGCTTATAATGTCGGCGACCCGAAAGGCATTGGCATAGATGGTCCAGGTATAGGGAACAGCGCCGCCGGTGGGCATGAAACTGGCGTCGGTGACATACAGATTATCGACATCATGCGCGCGACAGTCGGCATTCAGTACCGATGTTTTCGGATCGCTGCCAAAACGACAGCCACCGGCGACCAGATTGGGCGGAGGGGAAGAACTGGCGCCACCACGGATGCGCACCGCGCCCATTTGTTTGAGTACAGCCTTGCCTTTTTCCGCCAGATAATCACCCACCTGCAAGTCGAAAGGATGAATGCCGGTGCGTACGCGCGCCACCGGCGTACCCCATTGGTCTTTAACTTTGGGGTCCAGCGTGACAAAGCAGTTGTCATTCGGCTGCCAGTCGTTGAATACCTCGAAGTTCAGTGTGCGATCGGTTGTGAACCAGCTTTCCAGTTGACGTTTCAGCGGCAAACCCCAACGCAGCTTTCCATCACTATTCCATTTGACAGAATTGGCCTTGCCGGTGGGGTTGGGGTGTTGGAACAGGAATTCCACAATGCCGCCTTTGTGTGCCTGTTGACGAAAAGCCGGATCATGTATGACATACCAGTCATCCAGCGCACGGTTCACAAAGGGGCCCACCACTTTAAGCTGTTGCTGTTTTTCTGCGGACAAGTCCTGGTAGGCAAAGTCACCACTGCCTGAACCACCGGCTGAAAACAGCAGATTACGCCCGACCTGGCCGTGATTGTTGGCCAATCCCTGCGGGCAGCGCGGGCCACTGGAATTCAACAGCAGGCGGCTGCTTTCAATCGCCTGACAGGCCACCACAAAGATTTTTGCGCGCACCTGATGAACCTCGCCCTGACGGTCAAAATAGCGGGCGGCGGTCACTTGTCCTTTGGCATTGCTGATGAGCTTATCCACTTTGGAGTGTGGCTGTATATGGCAATGTCCAGTGTTGACCGCATCATTCAGCAAAGCCGCGCGTGAACTGCCCTTGGCATTGCTGGCACAGCCGTAACTGCCGCAATAACCGGAATATTCGCAACTGCGCCGCTTATTATGCGGTCGGGATAGAATGGCGCGCGGTACCTGTAGGGCGTGGTAATCCAGCTGTGCGCAGGCATCATCAATCCAGCCGGAAATGGCGTGCTCCTGGGTGGGTGGAAAAGGAAAATCTGCGCTAGAACGGGGTTCGGCGTTGCTATGCTGGCTGAATTTTCCCGAAACTCCGATAATTTTTTCAACTTTGTCGTAATAAGGTTCCAGGTCTTCATAGTCGATGGGCCAGTCCACCCGGTTGGAGCCCGCCAACGGACCGAATTCTGAAAGCTGATGAAAATCGACCGGTTTCAGGCGGTGGAAGAAGCCACTCATGAAATTACTGGAACCGCCGACACAATTGCCGTTCCAGAAATCACGACCGGACTCGGAAGTGGGTGTGGCCGTCCAGCTGCCATCCTCATTTTCATCTTCCAGCACATGCTGTTCATTTTTCAATTCCGGCGTATAAACACTGCGCCGGCAGCAGGCCAGTTCATCCTTATAGAAATCCTGTGTATGAAACCAGGGGCCTTTTTCCAGCACCAGCACAGAATGGCCGGCGCGCGCCAATGTCCAGGCGACCGGCCCGCCCCCCGCGCCGCTGCCAATCACACAAACATCGTATTCGTTATTCATACATTCAGTTTCGGATAGATTTTATCAGCCGGAGGCCGAGGATATCCGGGCGTGTGTTGTAACCATTGCCAGCCTGTGCCAGCAGGATTGCCGCCATAAGCCGGGTCGGTCAGCAGTGCCTCCATCAGATAAAGCAGCAGGGTAGATAGCCAGTTTTCACCGGCAGAGCTGTCGGCAATTTGCTGCAGAAGTTGTTCGCGCCGGGCCTGATCCAGCAGCAAAAAAGAAGTTTGCTCACGGCTATGGGCCAAATCTTCCAGCCAATGACTGCCTTGCACAATGAACTGGCGCTCATCCGCATCCACCCAGGGGTCCTGAACCACAAAACGCAGATAATCCAGCGCATGAATTTTCACCGCACCGGGGCTGTCGGCCTCATCGGGCAGCAGATGCTGCTGAACCTGACCCAGTATGGCCCACTCATCAATGGTGGCCGGTTTACTGCTTAGCGGCAGGCAAACCGCCGGAAACAAAGCAGCCACTGAGCCGCCGGCCAGTCCCAGTAGAAATCGCCGGCGGCTGAGCAACTGGCTATGCCATTGTTGCAAGCCACTTTGTGAATCACTCATCTCATTCTGGCTTTCTGGAACGCTGTTGCGCCGTATCATTTATGGCTCCACGGGTTTCCATTGCTGTAAAAAGTCCATGACTTTAGCCGCTGAATAACGGCCATTTTGCATGAAGTCACTGCTGTTCTGAACATGAATAATAGAACCATTGGCGCGGGATACATACAGTTTTGGAAAACCGTATGAGTAGGGCAGTCCTTTGAGGAACTCGGCATTATCATTGTGCTCATCCACGCTGACCTTTAGCAATACATAGTTTTGCTGCAGTACCTGCTCAATATCCGGGTTATTCGCAATCAGTTTTTCCAGCACATGACACCAGGCGCACCAGTCTCCACCTACCTCAATGAGAATACGCCGTCCACTGCTCTGAGCCAATGCAATGGCTTCATGCGCATCCTGAAAAGGGTCACGCTGGGCCGAATAGCCTCTGCTCCAGGCGGGTAAAGATTCTCCAGCTGCCAGCGGGGAAATGACACAGGCCAGCATCAGGGTAATAAAAAATCGACTGAGAAAAGTCATTTTGTCAGCGGCCGACCTGCTGCATCAAAGCGCATAAAAGGTGAAGAAATCATTCTGCCTGGCGGCCTATTGTAGCTCAGGTTTCTGTATTCAGGTTCCCGTAGTTTTGTTAATAGTGTTGCAAATGATAATGGTTAGTATTAAGATAAGCAAAACTTAACAGAACTACGGGTATGTGAAAAAGGGAGTATGAAAATGAATTTCAGGGTGAAACTGTATAAAAATACGCTGTTGCTAGTGGCCGGTATGGCACTTTCCATAAGCAGTCTGGCGGCCAGTAAGCCGCCATCAGCGGATGAAATGTGGCAAATTATCATGCAGCAGCGTGAACTGATTGAAAAACAGAATGAACGATTGCAAAAACTGGAGAATCAAACACAGGAAAACCGCCAGGCTGTGGCTGAAAATACACAAGCAGTTAATGCAACGGCGGTAGCGGTAGAGGAAGTTGCGGATAACAAATCATCCGCTAATTCCTGGGCCGATAGAACCACATTGGGCGGTTATGCTGAACTGCATTACAACAATCTGGATGGCAGTCGTGGTGCCAGTGATAAAGATGAAGCGGACCTGCATCGTTTTGTTATCTTTCTGGGGCATGAGTTCAATGATGACATACGTTTTTTCTCGGAACTGGAACAGGCTTTCGTGGATTTTGATTTGAGCGAAAGTCAAACCGCCCGTGCCGGTCTGTTTTTATTACCCATTGGTATCATTAATGAAACCCATGAACCCGATACCTTTTATGGAACAGAGCGAAATCCGGTAGAGAAAAACATCATTCCCGCTACCTGGTGGGAGGCCGGTGGCGGCATGCACGGCGCTATTAGTGAATCATTCAGTTATGATGCTTATCTACATACCGGTCTGGACGTAAATCCGGCTAAAAACTATGCGATCCGCTCCGGCAGGCAAAAGGTTTCCAAAGCGAAGGCCAAAGATGGTGCGTTAACCGGGCGCATAAAATGGAATGGCATCAGCGGCTTAAGTCTGGCTGGTTCGTTACAGTATCAGGCGGATGTGCGTCAAAGTCAGGACCCGGATACAGTCAGCGCTTGGTTAATTGAAGCGGATGCGCGTTATGAATACGGCCCCTTCGGACTGCGAGCCCTGTATGCCCATTGGGATCTGGACGGAGATGGCCCAAAAGCCGTGGGTGCCGATGTTCAGGAAGGTTTTTATATTGAACCCTCCTGGCTAGGGCAATCGGACTTAAATTCATCCATTGATTACCCGCAGCAAATAGTCATTATCCCAGCCTGCTTTTAGACGTTTTGTTTTGACT